>JAJEAZ010000092.1 GCA_022824105.1 Alphaproteobacteria bacterium | reverse complement strand
TGGGCGATTTCTTCGACGAGCCGCAGGCCCGGTTCGCAACCGCCGTGTTCGACCGGATCGCCCACAGCGCGCGGCCCGGCGAGCTCGACGGCCCGGCGGCATGAGCCGGTCCGGCGAGTTCGAGCTGATCCGCCGGTTCCTCGCGCCGCTTGCGACCGCCGCCGGAGCGGGCCGCCTCGAGGACGACGCCGCCCTGCTCGACACGCCAGATGACGGGCGGCTGGTCGTCACCACGGACACGATGGTCGAAGGGGTCCATTTTCCCGGCGACGGCCCGCCCGGCCTGATCGCGAGGCGGCTGCTGCGCTGCAACCTCTCCGACCTCGCCGCCATGGGCGCGCGGCCGGAGGGCTACCTGCTGAACTTGGCGCTCCCCGGCCGCATCGACGATCCGTGGCTGGAAGCATTCGCAGCCGGCCTCGCCGAGGACCAGCAGGCATTCGCCATCTCGCTGCTCGGCGGCGACACGGTGGCGACGCCGGGCGCGCTCACGCTGACGGTCACCGCCTTCGGCTCGGCACCGACCCCGGTGCGGCGCTCCGGCGCAAGGCCGGGCGACCGCGTCTTCGTCACGGGTCCCATAGGCGACGGGTATTTCGGGCTGAAGGCCGTCCGGGGCGAACTGGAAGCGCCGCGGCTCGCCGGACGCTACTGGCTGCCCTCGCCCCGGTTCGGCGCGGCCGAGGGCGCAACGGCCGCCGCCGACATTTCCGACGGGCTCGTGGCCGATCTCGGCCATATCTGCCGCGCGTCCGGCGTCTCCGCCGTCATCGACCTGGAAGCGGTGCCGCTGTCGCCGGAAGTGGCTGCGTTCGGGCCCGAAGCGCGGCTGGAGGCGTTGACCGGGGGCGACGATTACGAGCTTGTGCTGACTGCCCGCGAGAACACAGCCATTCCCGTCGGGCGGATCGTTTCCGGGGACGGCGTAACGGTAATCGACAGCGCGGGGCAGCCGGTGCCGCTCGCGCGGCAGGGCTACCGGCATGATTGAGGCGATGGCGGCGGAAACGCTTGCCGCCGTCGCCGCCGCGTTCCTGTTCGCCGCTTTCGTCAAGGGCGCGACCGGGCTCGGCTTCTCGACCTGCGCGCTCCCGCTGCTGGCGCTCTCCATCGGCATCCGCGAGGCGCTGCCGCTGGTGCTGGCGCCGTCGATTGCCAGCAACCTGCTGGTCATGCGCGGCGCGGGCCATTTCCGCGAGACGGTGCGGCGTTTCTGGCCGCTCTGCCTGGCCGTGCTGCCGGGCATCGCGCTCGGCGTCATGCTTCTGGTCTGGGTCGATCCGCTGGCCGCCGGAGCCGCGCTCGGAGCGGTGCTGGCGGGCTATGCCGCCTTTGCGCTCGCCCGCCCGCCGCTCGCGCTTCCGCCCCGGCTGGAACGCCCGTTGCAATGGCCGGTCGGCCTCGTCAACGGCATCGTGAACGGCCTGACGGGCTCGCAGGTGATGCCGCTCCTGCCCTACCTGCTGGCGCTGCAACTGGACCCGAACCGCTTCGTGCAGGCCATCAACTGCGTGTTCACCTTCTCCAGCCTCGCCATGGCGGTCGGGCTGTCGCAAGCCGGCTTCCTGACGGGACCGGCGGCCCTGGTTTCCGTGCTCGGCCTCTTGCCGGTATGGGCGGGCGTGAAGCTCGGCGAGGCGCTGCGCCGCCGCCTGCCGGCGGAGACCTTCCGCAAGGCCGTGCTCGCGCTGCTGGTCCTGCTGGGCGCGGTGCTCGCCGGCCGATATCTGCTCGGCTGACGCTCCCGTCAGAGCAGGCCCTTCGCCTTGAAGCTCAACGCCTCGCCGCGGGTGACGATCAGGTGGTCGTGCACGGAGACGCCGACGGTCTTCGCAGCCGCCTCGATCCGCCGTGTGATCTCGATATCCGCTCTGGACGGAGTCGGATCGCCGCTTGGATGGTTGTGGACCAGAATGATGGATGCAGCCCCCACTTCGAGCGCCCGCTTGCAGACTTCGCGGGGATAGGCGGGCGCGTGGTTGATCGTGCCGCTGGTCTGGCGTTCGTCCCGAAGCAGGCGGTTCCTGATGTCCAGGAAAAGGATGCGGAACTCCTCTACCGGCCTCCGGCCCATCCGCGCGCGGCAATAACCGATCACGGCGTCGTAATTGCCCAGGACCTCGCCGCTGACCGCGCCCTCGCGGGCGAGTTCGATACCGAGCTTCTCGGCAACCTTGATAAGCGAGACGGCCGCTTCGCCCACATCCCTGACCTTGAGAAGCGCCGCCGGCTCTGCGGAAAGCACGCCGGCGAGCGAGCCGAAGGCCTCGATCAGGTCCTTCGCGAGCTGTTGCACGTCCCGGCGGGGATAAGCGCCGAACAGCAGCAGTTCCAGCAACTCATAGTCCCGCATGCGGCTGTCGGCATGCAGGTTTTTCAGGAAATGTTGGCGCAGGCGCTCCCGGTGGCCCTTCTGCCGTCTCTTCAGCCGTTCCTCGTCTTCCGGAACCCTGTCCCGCTTCGGACGGGCCGCAGCAGGCGCGCCGGGAACAGTCGAGCCGAAGAGCGATACGACCTTGCCGTCGCCCCCGTTTCGAGGGTCGTCACGCATAAGGCGGCTTGTCCCATCCCTTCGGGGAATAGGTCAGCACCTCCACTCCGTCCGGCACCACGGCGACCGTGTGCTCGAATTGGGCCGAGAGCGACTTGTCCTTGGTCACGGCCGTCCAGTTGTCGGCCAGGATCTTCACATGGAAGCGGCCGGCATTAATCATCGGCTCGATGGTGAAGAACATGCCCTCGCGCAGCATCGGCCCGTCGCCCAGCCGGCCGAAATGCAGCACGCTCGGCGCCTGGTGGAACTCCCGCCCGAGGCCGTGGCCGCAGAAATCCCGCACCACGGAGAAGCCC
>JAJEAZ010000280.1 GCA_022824105.1 Alphaproteobacteria bacterium | reverse complement strand
GGGTTATGCGATGACGGCGCGCATTCGCCGATTCCTGGACGAGTCCCGGCCGCCGACGCCGTGCCTCGTGATCGACCTTGATGTCGTGCGGGAAAACTATCTCGCCTTCACCCGCCTGTTGCCGCAGGCCACGGTCTATTATGCCGTCAAGGCCAACCCGGCCCCGGAAATCGTCTCGCTGCTCGTGCGCCTCGGCTCGTCCTTCGATTGCGCCAGCATCTACGAGATCCGGGACTGCCTCGCTGCCGGCGCGCCGCCCCGCCGCCTCTCCTTCGGCAACACCATCAAGAAGGCGGCCGATATCGAGGCCGCCCACAGGCTGGGCGTGGACCTGTTCGCCTTCGACAGCCGGGGCGAGCTGCACAAGCTGGCGGAAGCCGCGCCGGGGGCCCGCGTCTATTGCCGCATCGCCATGACAGGGGAGGGAGCGGACTGGCCGCTCGGGCGCAAATTCGGCTGCGAGGTCGATATGGCGCGCGACCTCATGCTGGAGGCCGGCCGGCTCGGACTCGATCCCTATGGCCTCTCCTTCCATATCGGCTCGCAGCAGCGCGACGTGCGCCAGTGGGACGTGGCCTTCGGCCAGACGGCGATGCTGTTCACCGCGCTCGACGAGGCAGGCGTGAAGCTCGGCATGGTGAATGTCGGCGGCGGCTTCCCCGCCCGCACCCGCAAGGACGGGCCCGGCCCGGCGGAGCATATGGAGGCGCTGGTAGCGGCCGCCCGGAGCCATTTCGGCAACCGGATCCCCAGCCTGATCGTCGAGCCGGGCCGGGCGCTGGTGGGCGATGCCGGCCTCGTCCAGAGCGAGGTCGTGCTGATCTCGCGGAAGGGCTACCGGGACGAGGAACGCTGGGTCTATCTGGATGTCGGCAAGTTCGGCGGCCTGATCGAGACCATGGACGAGGCGATCCAGTACCGCATCACCACAGAGCGCGACGGCGCGGAATGCGGCCCGGTCGTGCTGGCGGGCCCCACTTGCGACGAGGCCGACGTGATCTACCAGCACAGCCACTACCGGCTGCCGCTTGCGCTGGAGGTCGGCGACAGGGTGGCCATCGAGTCCGCCGGCGCCTACACGGCCTCCTACAGTTCGGTCAATTTCAACGGCCTGCCGCCGCTGGCGACCTACTGCATCTGAGCCGGCGCATTGACACATCGTCTCCGCCCGCCAGATAATCGCCAGCTACCGGAGCATGTCGGCACGATGAGCGCAGGGATCAGCATTTCCGACCGGGCCGCCGAGCGCGTCGCCCACCTGATGGAGCAGCAGCCGGGCGACGACCTGATGCTGCGGGTTTCCGTGTCGGGCGGCGGCTGTTCGGGCTTCCAGTACGGCTTCGCCTTCGACGCCGCGCGCAACGATGACGACCTCGTGTTCTCCCATGCCGGCGTCGATGTCGTGATCGACGAGATGTCGCTGGAGCTTCTGGAGGGCGCGGAGATCGATTTCGTCGAGGACCTGGCCGGCGCCGCCTTCCGCATCGACAACCCCAACGCGACGGCTTCCTGCGGCTGCGGCTCCTCCTTCGCCGTCTGAATGAAGATCGCAAGCTGGAACGTCAACTCGATCAAGGCCCGCCTGCCCGCCGTGATCGACTGGCTGGAGACGGCCGCCCCCGACGTGCTGGCGCTCCAGGAGATCAAATGCACCGCCGACGCCTTCCCGCATCTCGAGATCGAGGCGGCGGGATACCGCGCGGCGGTGGTCGGCCAGAAGACCTATAACGGCGTCGCGCTGATCTCGAAGGCGGCCCCCGATTCGCTGCGCGAGGGCCTGCCGGGCGACGGGGACGACGACCAGGCGCGTTATGTCGAGGCGGTATTCGACGGGGTGCGGGTCGCCTCCATCTACCTGCCGAACGGCAACCCGGTCGGGAGCGACAAGTTCCCCTACAAGCTCGCCTGGATGGCGCGGCTGAAACGCCATGCGGCGCGCCTGCTGGCGGACGAGGCGCCGACGGTGCTGGGCGGGGATTTCAATGTCATTCCGGAGCCGGAGGACTGCTACGATCCGGACGACTGGGCGGACGATGCGCTCTACCGGCCGGAGAGCCGCCGCGCCTTTCGCGAAATCCTCCATCTCGGCTGGGCCGACGCCTTCCGGTCCCTCCATGCGCGGCGGGGCGGCGCCTTCACCTTCTGGGATTACCAGCGCGGGCGCTGGCAGCGGGGCGAGGGAATCCGCATCGACCACCTGCTGCTCTCGCCGGCGGCGCTCGACCGGCTGGAGGCCTGCGACATCGACACGGTGCCCCGAAGCCGCCCG
The DNA here is from genome assembly GCA_022824105.1 of Alphaproteobacteria bacterium. Lineage (GTDB taxonomy): Bacteria > Pseudomonadota > Alphaproteobacteria > Bin95 > Bin95 > Bin95. The sequence continues at coordinate 4,841 of JAJEAZ010000280.1, read as the reverse complement.
AAAGCCTCGGACCACACGCCCGTCTGGTGCGACCTCGGCCCCGCTGCCGAGGCCGGAAGCCTGTTTCACGCGCCCGGCGAAGACGGATAAGGAACGCCCATGGACTTCGCAAACAGGACGATCATCGTGACCGGCGGCGCCTCCGGCATCGGGGCGGAAACGGTCGCCATGCTGCGCGCCGCGGGCGCGGAGGTGCTCGTGGTGGACCGGGACGCCTCCTCCGGCCTTGTCGGCGATGTGACCGACCCGGCGCTCGTCGCCGAGGCGATGGCGCGCTGCCCGAAGCTTGACGGGCTGGTGACGGCGGCCGGCATCTCCGAGAGCGGCGTCGCGATCGAGGATATCGACCCCGAGGACTGGGACCGGGTGTTCGCCGTCAATGTGAAGGCGACCTGGATGTGGCTGGCGGCGGCGGCCGGGCCGATGCGCGCGGCGGGCGGCGGGTCGGTCGTGGGCATCGCCTCGCAGCTCGCGTTCGGCGGCGGGTCGCTGAACGCGGCCTATATCGCGTCCAAGGGCGCCGTCGTCTCGCTGGTCCGCACGGCGGCGGTCGAGCTTGCCGGCGACGGCATCCGCGTCAATGCGGTGGCACCGGGCGCCACCGAGACGCCGATGCTGAACCGCAGCCTGTCGCGCCAGGCCGACCCCGGCGCGGCCCGGGAGCGCTCCCGCACCCGCCACGCCATGGCCCGCTTCGGCAAGCCGAACGAGATCGCCGACGCGATCTGCTTCCTGCTCTCCGACCGCGCGAGCTTCATCACCGGCACCACGCTCCCGGTGGACGGCGGCTGGCTCGCCGCCTGAGTTACCGCCCGGCCAGCCGCGCCTCCGCCGCCGCCAGCTCCTCCGGCGTGTTGATGTTGAAGAAGGGATCGCCTTCGGGCGGGACCGGGAATTCGACGTCGGCCATGCGGTAGCGGGCGGTCCAGCGGTCCACCTTGCGCAGGCCCTCCTCCGCCAGCGCGCGGTGCAGCTCGTCGGCCAGCCTCACGGCCCAGAGCGCGAAGACCGGGTGGCGCTGGCCGCCGGAGGTCGCGGTGACGATATCGGCGCGGCCCGCCTCCGCCGCCAGGTCGCGGACCAGCGTTTCGGGGAAGAAGGGCGCGTCGCAGGGGAAGCTTGCGACCCAGCCATAGCCGGCCCCGCGCGCCCAGAGCATGCCGGCGAGCACGCCCGCAAGCGGCCCGACGAACCCGGCGACGGGATCGGGCAGCACGGGCAGGCCCAGTTCCGCGAAGACCGAAGCCGGCGCGTTGGCGTTGATCGCAAGACCCGCCACCTGCGGGCCCGCGCGCGCCGCCGCATGGGCGAGCAGCGGCCGGCCGTCGAGCAGCGCCATGCCCTTCAGCCCGCCGCCCATGCGCCGGCCGAGGCCGCCCGCCAGCAGCAGGCCGGCGCAGTCCCGCCGGGGGTCGAACGGCACGGGGGCTCAGGCGGCGTCGCCGGTGGCGACTTCGGGGTTGGCGTCGAACACGAGGCGCTCCCAGCCGGAGAGCGCGATGAAGCGCTTGCCCTTGGCGCGCCCGACCAGCGTCAGCCCCGCCTGCCGGGCGAGCGCCACGCCCGACGCCGTGAAGCCCGAGCGGGAAATGAGGATCGGCACGCCCATCTGCACCGTCTTGATGACCATCTCGCTGGTGAGCCGCCCGGTGGTGAAGAACAGCTTGCCCTCGGGAGAAACGCCGTTGAGGCGCATGTAGCCGGCGATCATGTCCACCGCATTGTGCCGGCCCACATCCTCCAGATAGAGGATCGGCCGGTCGCCCTCGCAGAGCACGCAGCCATGGATGGCGCCTGCCGCCAGATAGAGGCTCGGCCGGCGCGCGATCTTGGCCGAGAGCGTGTAGATCCAGGAGGTGTAGAGCGGGTCCGGGGGCAGGTCCGCCGCCTCGAAGCTGTCCATCACGTCGGCGAATACCGTGCCGACGGCGCAGCCTGACGTGCGGACCCGGCGCTCCAGCCGGTGCTCGTAGTCGGTCGTCCGCGCCGTGCGCACGATGGCGACATCGAGCTCGTCGTCTATGTCGATGCCGGTGATCTCGTCGTCGGGGCGCAGCATGTTCTGGTTGGCGAGGAAGCCGACGGCCAGCCAGTCGGCATGGTCGCCGACCGTCATCGCGGTCACGATCTCCTGGCTGTTGAGGTAGATGGTGAGCGGGCGTTCGACGACGACGCGCGTGCTGCGCTCCCGGCCCTCGTGGTCGATGCCGGTGACGGCCTCGGTCAGCCTCGGGTCGTCCGGGTCCGGCGCGACCAGGAACTCCTGCATGAACTCGCTCATGTTCTCCACTATGCTCCGGGCCATGGAGAGGCTCAACGACTGTTTCGCGGCGGGCGACCGGCTGCTGACCGTCGGCGAGGCGGCCGAACGGCTCGGGACGCGCCTCGGCCCGGCGGTCGGCCGGGAGCGGAGTCCGCTGGCTGAGGCGCGGGGCCGGATCCTGGCGGAGCCGCTCGTGAGCGGCCTCGACGTGCCCGGCTACGACAATGCGGCCGTGGACGGCTACGCCTTCGCGCACGGGCAGGCGCGTTACCGCGTCGCCGGGCGGGCCGCGGCCGGACGGCCCTTCCCGCACCCGCTCGCGCCGGGCGAGGCGGTCCGCATCCTGACCGGCGCGCCGGCGCCCGAAGGCGCTGACACGGTGGCGATGCAGGAGGACTGCGAGCTCGACGGCGAAACCGTGGCGGTGCCGGCGGGCCTCAGGGCGGGTTCCAACTACCGCATGGCCGGCGAGAACATCCGCCGGGGCGAGACGGTGTTCGAGGCCGGCCAGCGCCTCGGGCCGCTGCAATTGGGCGTCGCGGCGTCGCTCGGCGAAACGAGGCTGGAGGTCTTCCGACGGCTGCGCGTCGCCCTGTTCTCCACCGGGGACGAGCTCGCCGCGCCGGGCGAAAAGCTGGCGCCGGGGCAACTCTACGACTCCAACCGGACGATGCTGCGCGCCTTCCTGGAGGCCGACGGGCTTGCCGTAACCGACCTCGGCATCCTGCCGGACGATGCCGGCTCCGTGCAGGCGGCGCTGGCCGGGGCGGCGGCCGGGCACGATGTCGTGATGACCTCGGCCGGCATTTCGACCGGCGACGAGGACCATGTGGCGGCGGCCGTTCCGGCGCTGCATTTCTGGCGCCTCGCGGTGAAGCCCGGCCGGCCGCTGGCCCTCGGCAGCATCGGGAATGCAGCCTTTGTCGGCCTGCCGGGCAATCCTGTCGCCGCCGCCGCCTGCCTGCTGATGCTGGTGCGCCCGATGCTGGGCCTGCTGGGCGGGGCCGGCTGGGAAGCGCCGCCGTCGGTGCTCGTGCCCGCCGGCTTCGCCATGAAGAAGAAGGCCGGGCGGCGGGAATGGCTGCGGGTCCGCCTCGGCGAGGACGGCGCGGCCAGGAAGGCCGGCCCCGACGGCTCGGCGCTGCTCCGCGTCATGGCCGAGGCCGACGGCCTGCTCGACGTGCCGGAAGACGTGGCCGCGATCGCCCCCGGCGACCGCTTCCCGATGTTCCGGCTGTGACGCCGCGCGCCGGCACGCCCATGCAGGTCCTGACCCTCGGCCATTCCAACCATCCGCCGGAAGCCTTCCTGGCGCTGCTGACGCGGCATGGCGTGACGGCGCTGGCCGATGTCCGCTCCGCGCCATACAGCCGCTTCAATCCGCAGTTCAACCGCAAGGCGCTTTCGGCGTCGCTCTCCGCAGCCGGCATCGCCTATGTCTGGCTCGGGCGGGAACTCGGCGGTCGGCCCGATAACCCGGACTGCTACGAAGACGGCGCCGTCCGTTACGACCGCCTCGCCCGGACCCCGCTCTACCGGGAGGGGATCGAGCGCGTCCTGCGCGGCGCGGCGGCGCACCGCCTGGCGCTGATGTGCGCGGAGAAGGACCCGCTCCATTGCCACCGGACGCTGCTGGTCTCCCGCTCGCTCGAGGAAGAGGGGCTGGAGGTCGCGCACATCCTCGCCGACGGCGGCCTCGAACCCCATGAGAGTGTCATGGACCGCCTGCTCGCCGCCCATCGCGAGGACCTGTTCGCAGAGCCGAAATCGCCCGCCGAGCGGATCGAGGAAGCGGCCCGCACGCCGCCCGGCCGCCGCAAACGCGGCTAGCCCGCGGCCCGAAGGGACGGAAGGCGGCGGGGAACCGCCCCGCGTGTCATGAATTGTCATGTTTTGTCATGGTCGCGCGCGGCGGCCTCCTGCTGTTCGCGGTCTTCGCGGCGCCTCAGCCGTTCGCGCCATGCCTCGAATTCGGGCGCGTCCGGCAGGCCGACGAAGACCCGCTCGCCGACATGGTGGAACCCGTCCTCGCTGCCGTCATGGCCGGTTCCGCTTTTCGTCACCCCGGCCCCCTGTGCCGCCGCAGCCGGTGGAGAACAGGTTCAACCGCCGGATCCCCCGCCTGCGCGGGGGCAGGCAAGTCCGGGGCGGCGGGCGCGGGCCTTGCGGCCAGCATCGCCGCCAGTTGGGGGCGGGGATCGGTTGCAGTCATCGGTGCCTCCTTCCAGGCCAAGGGGCGGGACAGGGTGTCCCTGTTTTGCGCGCGTTTCGCGTGCGGGCGCGGGCGGGTGTCGGCGCCGGCGCGGTTCGTGCGCCTGATTGCGCGCGCGAGACGGCGGACGCACCTCCCGCGCCTGCTCACGCCGGGGGCTTTTTCGGCCCCCAGCCGGTCGCTTTCTGCAGAAACGCCGAAAGGCGGCCCCGGAAGCCGCCTCTCTCTACTTTCATCATACACCATACCGCCAAATGTCAAGCCCATGCGGGAACAAAAAATGAAAACACCGGAGATTTTTCATGGAATGCCGGCGACAGGAACCGGAGCGGAGCCGTTTCGGACTGCCCGGCATTCCGGGCCGGG
>JAJEAZ010000448.1 GCA_022824105.1 Alphaproteobacteria bacterium | reverse complement strand
GAAGACGGCGCGGACGGAGACGACCCCCTGCAGGACCGGGCGCCGTTGCCGGGAGGGCTGCTGCTGGCGCCCGGCATGCCGGTGGAGGTCCATATCAGGACCGGGGAGCGCTCCGTGCTCAGCTATCTCGCCAAGCCGATGGCCGACTTCTTCGAACGCGCGCTGCGCGAGGAATGAGGGGCCGTGAGCGAACCGATCCCGGTCAACCGGACGCTTGAGATATCCCTTGCCAACGACCTGCGGGAGATCGCCGGCGTCGCTGCGCGGATCGACGGGTTCTGCGAGGACCGCTCGCTGCCGGCCCAGACCGCCTACGCAGTCAATCTCGCCATAGACGAGCTGCTGACCAACACGATTGCCAACGGATATGGCGACGACGACCCGCACCGCGTCGAGATCGTCCTGCGCGAGGAGGCGGACGCGCTGGTCGTCATCATCGTCGATGACGGCGTGCCCTTCGACCCCACCGAGGCGCAGACGCCGGATTTGGGAGGCTCTCTCGACGCCCCCTCCGTCGACGGCCTCGGGTTCCTGCTCGTAAGGCAGATGATGGACGGCGTCCAATACCGGCGCCTGCAGGGATGCAACATCGTCACCCTGACCAAGAGGACGGACGCCGGGACGGACACTGTGCCGGAGCCCGGACCTTCGCCGGGCTGAACGCGCCGTCGCGCCGGCTACCGTGACTTGCGGACGACCAGCGTTTTCGGCCGCCGCTCCTGGGCGGTTCTGAAAAGCGAGAAGCTCCGGTTGACGAAGTTCACCGCTCCGGAGATGTGCCCGAGATACTCGTCGAGCTCCGGCGTGCGTTCCGCCTCGACGAGCTGGATCGGACGGTCCTGCGGCACGGTTTCGAACTGGCAGTAGAACAGCGGCTCGCCGCGCGAGAGCTTCAGCTCCCTGTCCACATCGTGCCACTCGAAAGCCCACATGAGCGGCCTCGGCCAGACGTCGATCGGGTAGCGGCCGCCGAAAATCGTGCCGGGCCAGGGGTCCGCCCGGTAGTGCATGAAGGGCGCGACCTGAGCCATGTAGACCGGCTCGTCCGCGACGAACACATAGGGCAGGCTCAACTGGATCGTCGGGCGGTCCGGATAGCGCCATTCCCGCTCGTCCGTCACATGGAGAAGCGCCGCAAGTTTCCGCGCCCGGACGGGGGAGCCCGCGCCCAGCAGGTTGCGCAGGGCGGGCTTTCCGCCCTTGTCGCGCGCGAAGGCGAGGCGCAGGTCGAACGGGCACTTCACCTCGACATACCGGCTTTCCAGATTGAGGATGGCCGGGCATCGCGCCGCCGACTTCGCGTGCCTCTTCCTCGTGTCCGCGGAGCGCACGCGAACGGGCGCGTCGTAGATCACGCCGCCCCGCTCCTCCGTCAGGCACCAGCCGACCCTGACGGGGCCGGAGCGCGGCCCTTCCTCGGGCAGGGCATGGGTGATGCGGATGTCCATGCCGCATGGATGGCGGCAGGCCGGCCCGGTGTCAACGCCCGCCGCGCCGTACCCGTCCAACTCGGCCGGTCTTCGGGGCGGCACACCGCCGCCGAATAAGAAATTCTTATTCGCTATAGAGAAAATCGGTATTTGTTTTCGATTATTTCGCGAGTACGCTCCCTGTTTATGAAGTTATACACCTTATTTACGGGGTATCGGCATGGCGGCAACCGCACGGATGCCGCCGGGCGCCGGGAAGACAACCGGGGAGCGATGCAATGGCCGATGACGACAACACCGTGACCACCGACGGCATCGCGGGACCGCGCATGTTGTGGAACCCCACGACGACGATCCATATCGGCGATTCGACCGACGGGAACGCCCAGGGCGGCGACGGCATCGAGATCTTCGACCTGGGCAGCGGCGCGGACACCGCCGGCGCCGGGCGCAATTTCAACATCATCCTGGGCGGCGGCGGCGCCGACATCCTCAAGGCCGAAGGCTACTGGGAAGATGTGTTCGGAGGCAGCGGCGACGACACGATCACCGCGACCGGGAGGGGCGCCTGGCTGTTCGGCGGCACCGGCAACGACACGATCACGGGTTCGGACTCCTTGTGGGGCCCTTATGAACGGCTCTTCGGCGGCGCAGGCGACGACACCATCGATGGCCGCGGGGGCGATGACATCATCGTCGGCGGCGCGGGCGACGACAGCCTGACCGGCGGCAGCGGCGCCGACATCTTCGTCTTCTCGGAAGGGCACGGCACCGACACGATCCAGGACTTCAACGCCGCGGAAGGCGACAAGATCTACCTGCGCGGTTTCGACCAGACGATCACCTGGGAGCAGTTGCAGTCGAAGATCACGACGGTCACGGACGAGAACAATGTCGTGACCGGCGTGCAGATCGACCTCAGCGACTGGGGCGGCGGCACGATCATCCTGAACGGCATCACGTCCATTTCCGACGTCACCGCCGACATGTTCTACCTCGACACGATCACCGGCGGCGACGGTGACGACACGCTCCAGGGCGGCACCAGCGACGACACGATGACGGGCGGTGCCGGCGCCGACACCTTCGTGTTCGACGAGGACAGCGGCAACGACACGATCACCGATTTCAGCGCCGCAGACGGCGACAAGATCGACCTGACCGGCTTCGGCGTCGCCATCACCTGGGCCCAGCTGAGCGGAAAGATCACGACCGTTACGGATCCGAACGATCCCGGCACCGTGATCGGCGTAAAGATCGACCTGTCCGATTTCGGCGGCGGCACCATCACGCTGAACGGCATCACCTCCGTCTCGGACGTGACTGCCGACATGTTCGTGCTGCACAAGCTCCACGGCAGCGACGATGTCGACGACTGGATCTTCAGCAAGGACAGCGACGACACGATGTCGGGAGGAACCGGCCGCGACACCTTCGTGTTCGGAGAAGGAAACGGCGCCGACATCATCACCGACTTCGACATTGCCAATGACAAGATCGACCTGGTGTACTTCACACAGGGGATGACCTGGGAGGACCTGCAGGCGGCAATGACGCAGGTCCAGGGCGATACGGTCATCGACCTCTCCGCCTGGGGCGGCGGCTCCATCACCCTCAAGGGCGTCACGGCTACCGATCTGACCGAGGAGATGTTCGTTCTTTCGGGCGACGGCGCCTGGACCTGGTGGAAATACGGCGACTCGGGCAACAACGAGATCGACGGCAACGGCGCCGACAACATCATGTACGGCTTCGAGGGCAACGACACGCTGCGCGGCCAGCAGGGCGACGACTGGCTGTTCGGCGGCGAAGGCGACGACAGGCTCGAAGGCGGCGACGGCGACGACGTGCTGCTCGGCGGCGAAGGAAGCGACACGCTCATCGGCGGCGACGGCGACGACATGCTGATCGGCGGCGAGGGCGACGACACGCTGACCGGCGGCGGCGGCGCCGACACCTTCGTCTTCGGGGAGGACAGCGGCAACGACACGATCACCGACTTCGACACGACCAAGGACAAGATCCACCTGACGACGCTCTCCGGGACCATCACCTGGGCGCAGTTGCAGTCGAAGATCACGACGGTCACGGACCCCAACGACCCCAATACCGTGATCGGGCTGAAGATCGACCTGAGCGACTGGGGCGGCGGCACGATCACGCTCACCGGCCTCACCTCCATCTCCGACCTGACGGCGGACAATTTCGTTCTCGACCTGATCGTGGGCAGCAACGATACGGACGATTTGCTCCAGGGCGGCACCAGCGACGACACGATGACGGGCGGCACCGGCGCCGACACCTTCGTGTTCGACGAGGAGAGCGGCGCCGACACGATCACCGATTTCAGCACGACCGGGGGCGACAAGATCGACCTGACCGCCTTCGCTGCCTCGATCACCTGGGCGCAGTTGCAGGCCGTGATGACGCAGGTCGAGGACGATCCGCTGACGACGGGAGTGAACGAGACCGCCACGATCATCGACCTGTCGAGCTTCGGCGGCGGCACCATCACGCTCAAGGGCATCACCCTGACCGATCTCACCGCCGAGATGTTCGTCCTCGACGACTTTGCCGGCACCGACGACGACGACACGATCGAGGGCACGTCCGCGGACAACAGGCTGACCGGCGGCGACGGCGCCGACACCTTCGTCTTCGGCCTGGGACACGGCACCGACACGATCACGGATTTCACCGCCGGCACGGACAAGATCGACCTGAGCGCCATTGTCGACATCACGAGCGTGGGAGATCTGTATTACTGGCAGGACGGCGACGATGCGGTGATCTATACCGGGTTCTGCGGCGGAGGCACGATCCGGCTCGAGGGCGTGTCGCTGAGAGAGTTGAGCGCGTCGGATTTCATCTTCTACCAGGACGAGTACACCGGCACGGCCAGCGCCGACACGCTGACGGGCGGGGCGGGCGACGACACGATCACCGGCCTCGCCGGCGACGACACGCTGACCGGCGGCGACGGCGCCGACACCTTCGTCTTCGGCTCGGGCCACGGCAGCGACACGATCACGGACTTCACCGACGGCGAAGACCTGATCGACCTCTCGGCCTTCACCGGCATCACCGGGTTCGCCGACCTGACCGTCACGCAGAACGGCAACAATGTCGTGATCAACCTGTCGGGCCAGACGGGGGGCGGCACGATCACGCTCCAGAATTTCACGCTCGCCGATCTCGACGAAGATGATTTCGTCTTCTATGAGGCACCTTCCGACGGAGGCTGACCGGCACGCGCAACGCCCGACGCTTCCGGCGCTGCGGCCCTCCCGGGGCCGCGGCGCCTCTTTTTTGCCCGGTCGCCCGGACAGCGAGGACAGAAGCGATGGCGAATACCAGCAGCAACACCCCGGCGACCGAACGCGGCGCGCATCCGCTGAATGCGCTGACGCCGGCCGAGATCGAGGCGGCGGGCGGTATCGTCCGGGCGTGGGACGGGTGGACCGGATCGACGAAGTTCGAAACGATCCGCCTGCACTATCCCGACAAGGCCGAGTGCCGGGCCGGGATCGCGGCCGGCAAGGCCGGCGGCAGCCGCAAGGCCTATGTCAGCATCTACGACACGGCCGCCGACAGCGTGAGCGAGCTCATCGTCGATCTCGCGGGCGGTGCGGTGGAGTCGGCGACCGATGTTCCGGGCGCCCGTCCGGCGATCAATGTCGACGAGTTCCTCATTTGCGCCGAGACGGTGCCGCAGCATCCCGACTTCATCGCGGCGATGGCGAGGCGCGGCGTGACCGACCTTTCCAACATCCAGGTCGATCCCTTCTCGGCCGGCAATTTCGGCTTCGAGGACGAGGAAGGCCGCCGGCTGGTGCATTGCCTGGTCTATCTGCGCTCCGACCCGGCTGACAATGGTTACGCCCACCCCGTGGAGGGCCTGAACGTGCTCTTCGACCTGAACCGGGTCGAGGTCATGCGGGTCATCGACCAGAAGGTCCACAAGGTTCCGAAGGCGTCCTCGAATTACCAGGCCGCGCGGCCGGAAATCGCGGACATGCTGCGCGGCGATCTCAAGCCCATCGACATCTCCCAGCCCGAAGGCGCTTCCTTCACCGTGGAGGACCGGGTCGTCACCTGGGCCAATTGGCGCTTCCATGTCGAGTTCCATCCGCGCGAGGGGCTTGTGCTCAACGACATCCAGGTGCGCGGCGGCGAGAAGGCGCCCTGGCGCCCGCTGATCTGGCGCGCCTCGATCGCGGAAATGGTCGTGCCCTATGGCGACCCCTCCTTCAACAATTACCGCAAGAACGCCTTCGATGTCGGCGAATACGGCCTCGGGCAGGTCGCCAACCCGCTGAAGCTCGGCTGCGACTGCCGCGGCCATATCCACTATTTCGACGGCGTGTACACCGTGACCTCGGGCGAGCCGGTGGTGGTCGAGAACGCCATCTGCCTGCACGAGGAAGACGACGGGATGCTCTGGAAGCACACCGACTACATGACCGACGAGATGGAGCACCGCCGGGCGCGCCGGCTGCTGGTCTCCATGATCGCGACGGTCGGCAATTACGAATACGGCTTCTACTGGATCTTCCACATGGACGGGACGCTGGAGCTGGACGTGAAGGCGACCGGCATCATGAACACCCAGGGCCTGAACGCGGTTTCAGGGACGGATTACGGCACCGAGGTCATGCCCGGCGTGACCGCCCCCAACCACCAGCACCTGTTCTGCGCCCGGCTCGACATGGCGGTGGACGGCGATGCCAACCGGCTGGTCGAGATGAATGTGGTGCAGCCGCCGATGGACGAGGGGAACCCGAACGGCAACGCCTTCCGGGCGGAGCGGACGGTGCTGAAGACCGAGACCGGCCGGACCCGCAATGCCGATACGGAGCGCTTCTGGAAGGTGGAGAGCGCCGCGGCGGCCAATGCGCTCGGCCGGCCGACGGCCTACCGCCTGCATTCCAGCGGCATGCTCCGGCCCTGGTTCCATGCCGGGACGATGATGGCGAAGCGCGCGGCCTTCATCTTCAACCATCTCTGGTGCACGCCCTACGATGCGGGCGAGCGTTTCCCGGCCGGGCGTTTCGTCAACCAGAGCGACGGCTCGGAGACCATCGCGAGCTGGGTCGGGCAGGGCCGGTCGATCGAGGATACCGACATCGTGCTCTGGCACACCTTCGGCCTGCTGCACCTGCCGCGCCTCGAGGACTGGCCTGTGCAGCCGGTCGCCCGCACCGGCTTCCGGCTGGAGGCCGACGGCTTCTTCGACCGCAATCCGACCCTGGACGTGCCGCCGGGGGCGTGACGGAGCGCCGGCCCTGCCCCTTGCGCGGCGGGCTCCGGCCCCTATCCTGCGCCGCCGGCGCCTGGACGGCCGGAAAGGACAGGGTAAGCCGCTTTGTTCGCCGCCTTGCGCATAGCCAGCCGCCTGCCGCTCGCCTGCCTTTACCCGATCGGGCGCTTGCTGCTGCCGCTCGCCCGCGCGGCCGTGCCGAGCCGGCGCCGCGTGGCGGCGCGCAATCTCGCCTCCGCCTTCCCCGACGCCGAACTGCGGGCGCTGATGCGCCGCTTCTATGCCGCCAGCGCCGATCTGGCGATGGAATCGATCCGGCTCATATCCATGCCGAAAGCGCAGCTCGGCGCCCGTGTCCGGCTGGAGGGCGCGGAAGCGCTCGACGGGGGCGGCGCGCTGGTGCTGGCGGCCCATCACGGCAATATGCTCTGGGCCGTCGGCGCGCTGGCGGACGCTGTGCCTGCGCCGGTCTTCGTGGTCTACAAGCCGCCGCACGGGAACGCCCTGCACCGCATGCTGGAGGCCATCGGGGCGCGCTTCGACGGAAAGCTGGTGCCGCTCAGCGAGGTGCGCCGGACCGTGCTGCGCTGCCGGCAGGAAAACGGCGTGCTCGTTCTGGTCGCTGACCAGCAGCCGGGCGCCGCCGAGCGCCGCGAGGTCATGTTCTGCGGCCGGCAGACGGCGTTCTTCGCCGGGCCGGACCGCATCGGCCGCGCGCTCGGCTGGCCCGTCTATTACCTCTCCTGTGAGCGCACGGGGCGGGGCCGCTATCTCTGCCGGGTCGAGAAACTCTGCGAACCGCCTTATGAGGAAGGCGAAGCCGGCATCGTGCAGCGCTATGCGGCGCGGCTGGAGGCCGACATCCGGAGCGCGCCGGAAGACTGGCTCTGGTTCCACAAGCGCTGGAAGGACTGAGCAAGGGGGAACGAAGAACGATGACCGACGGCTGGGTGAGGCTCGACGACAGCATTATCGACGGGGTGGAAATGGCCGACCGGGCGGCGCGCGCTGCAACGGGCTTCGCCGAAATCGGAGTGGGCCCCGGCGATGCGGTCGCCTGGCTGCTCCACAACGATGCCGCGGTGTTCACGGTGACCGACGCGGCCGGCTTGCTCGGCGCCTACGCCGTGCCGGTCAACTGGCACCTCGCGCCCGACGAGGTCCACTACATCCTCGCCGACAGCGGCGCCAAGGCGCTGGTCGGGCATCCGCATTTGCTGGCCCCGCTGGGCGCGCCGGAGATACCGGTAATTCCGCTGTCCGGGTGGCCGGACTGGCTGGCGGCGCATGAGCCCTGGGCGGGGCCGCCGCTCGATCCGCCGGGTTCGATGATGTACACCTCCGGCACGACCGGCCGGCCGAAGGGCGTGCGCCGCCGGCCGGCGACGCAGGCGCAGCGCGACACCATCGCGGGCTTCCTCGCCGAGATCTACGGCCTGCATCCGGGCATGGTCTCGGCCGTGACGGCGCCGCTCTACCACGCCGCGCCCAACAACCACGCGATGATGACCCGGCTGGCGGGCGGCAATCTGGTGCTCATGGGGCGCTTCGACGCCGAGCGCTTCCTGGCGCTGGTCGAGGAGCACCGGATCGGCCATGCCTTCATGGCGCCGATCATGTTCGTGCGCCTCCTCAAGCTGCCGGAGGCGGTGCGGGCGCGCTACGACCTCTCCTCGCTGCGGCGCGTCATCCATGCGGGCGCGCCCTGCGCTCCGGACGTCAAGCGGGCGATGATCGAGTGGTGGGGGCCGGTGCTGGTGGAATATTACGGCTCGACCGAGACCGGCATGGTGACCTGGTGCGATTCCGAGGAGTGGCTCCGGCGGCCGGGCACGGTCGGCCCGGTGATGCGGAACGCCGAAATCGTGATCTTCGACGAGGACAAGCGCCGCCTCGGCCCC
>JAJEAZ010000033.1 GCA_022824105.1 Alphaproteobacteria bacterium | reverse complement strand
GCGCGGGCGGGTGTCGGCGCCGGCGCGGTTCGCGCACCTGATTGCGCGCGCGAGACGGCGCACGCACCTCTCGCGCTTGCTCACGCCGGGGGCTTTTTCGGCCCCCAGCCGGTCGCTTTCTGCAGAAACGCCGAAAGGCGGCCCCCGGGGAGCCGCCTCTCTCTACTTTCATCATACACCATACCGCCAAATGTCAAGCCCGTATGGGAACAAAAAATGAATACCGGAGATTTTTCATGGATGCCGGCGACGGGAACCGGAGCGGAGCCGTTTCGGACTGCCCGGCATTCCGGGCCGGGGCGATCGCGACCGCTGGTATAAGGAGTGTCCGCGTCCCTCGTTGACACATTGCCTTTTGTAGCCCAGTGGAATGCCCGGCCTTTTGGCGAGGACGGAATGATGACGCCGGGACATCGTTCGATCCCGGATATCGCCGAACTGCAACCGGGGCTTACCACCGGGCCCGGAACGCGCGGCGAAGTCCGGCTGGTCGGCCAGCGCTGCGCCGCGTGCGGGACGCGCGCCTTTCCCGCGCGGTTGCGCTGCGTTTCCTGCTTTTCCGACAGCACCGAGCGGGTGGAATTGAGCCGCGTCGGCAAGGTCGATGCTTTCACCGTCGTCCGCCAGCCGCCGCCCGGCTACCGCGGCCCCGTGCCCTACGTCCTCGGGCAGGTCCTGTTCGACAATGACCTCGTCGCCCTGAGCCATCTGGCCGGCAAGCCGGTCGAAGACTGGCGGCGCGGCGATATCGTGGCGAGCTACGCCTTCGAACTGCCGGTCGGCGCCGACGCCGCGCCTCATCGAACCTTTGCGTTCTATCCCGCCTCGCCGCAGGATCTGGCGGAGGCGTGAAGCCCGGGAGCACGGAGGGAGACATATGGGGCGCGCATTCGTGATCGGAATCGGTCTGACCGCATTCGGCCGCCACCCGGACCGGAGCGTCGAGGACCTTGCGGCGGAGGCGGTTGTCGCCGCCTGCGAGGATGCGGGCGTTGAGTGGCGCCGTGTCGAGCAGTTCTACGCCGCGCATGTCAACCAGGGCGTCGCCGCCGGCCAGCGCGTCATCAGGGAGGTCGGCCCCTCAGGCATCCCCGTCCTGAATATCGAAAACTGCTCGGCCGCGGCCTCGACGGCGGTGCGCGAGGCCAGCCTGGCCGTGCGCAGCGGAGAGATGGATCTGGTGGTCGTGTGCGGTTTCGAGAAGATGCAGCATGGCGTGCTGCTCAATGTCCACCCCGAGGACAGTCCGGAGGTCGCCACGGGCGCCACCGTGTTGCCGATGCGCTTTGCGCTCATGGCGCGGAAACACATGGACCGGTTCGACGCGACGCTGGAGCAGATGGCGGGCGTCTCGGTGAAGAACAGGGCGCATGCGCGGCACAACGACAAGGCGCAGTTCCGCACGGAACTGTCCCTCGAAGACGTGCTGGGGTCGCGCATGATCTGCGACCCGATCACGCTGTTCCAGTGCAGCCCCACGACCGACGGGGCCGCCGCCGCGGTGATCTGCTCGGAGAGCTTCGCGGCCCGGCGCGGGAAGGAACGCGCAGTCGAGCTGCGCGCAAGCGGGCTCGTGTCGGATATCGACGAGCAGGCCCACAATGTTTTCGATCTCGAAATGGTCCGCAGCAACGCCGCCGGCGTCTATGAGCGCGCCGGGCTCGGTCCGGGCGAACTGGACGTGGTCGAAACTCACGACTGTTTCTCCGTCGCCGAAATCATCGCCTGCGAGAAGCTCGGCCTCTGCCCCGAAGGCGAGGGAGGACCGTTGCTGGAATCGGGCGCGACCCGGCTGGGCGGGCGCATTCCGGTCAATCCGAGCGGCGGCCTGCTGGCCAAGGGCCACCCGCTGGGCGCCACCGGCCTCGGGCAGATCGCCGAAATCGTGACGCAGCTGCGCGGCGAAGCCGGAAAGCGCCAGGTGGAGGGAGCCAGGGTCGGCCTGACCTCGAACATGGGCATGTGGTCGAGCTGCATCCATGTGCTGAGCGTCTGACGGGGACGCTCCGGGGTCAGATGCGCCGGTCGCGGCCGCGCCAGAACTCCTGGCGGACCTCCCTCCTCAGGATCTTGCCGTAGCCGCTCTTGGGCAGCGAGTCGACGATGCTGGCGGACCGCGGCCGCTTGTCCGGCGGCAGGCGCTCCCTGCACCATTCCACCAGCGCCTCGCCATCCAGTTCGCGCCCGCGGCGCGGCGCCGCCACGACATGCACCGTCTCGCCCCATTGCTTGCTCGGCACGCCCACCGCCACCGCCTCCAGAAGGTCGGGATGGCGGTAAAGCACATCCTCGATGTCGCGCGGATACACATTGTTGCCGCCCGTGACGATGACGTCCTTCTTGCGGTCGGTGAGATAGAGATAGCCGTCCTCGTCGAGCTTCCCGATATCCCCGGTGCGCTGCCACGGTCCTTCGCGCAGCTCTTCCGTTGCGTCCTCATTGTCCAGATATCCGACCATCAGGTGATCGCCCGCGGTGACGATCTCGCCCTCCGTTCCGGCCGGCTGCAATTCGCCGTCGTCGCCCACGATCCCCACCCGCACGAAGCTGAGCGGGCGGCCGGCCGAAGCCAGCAAATGCGCTTTCGCCGGGTCGGCGACCGCCTCGGCATGTTCGCGCCTGCCGAGCCGGCTGATGAGTTGCGGCGCTTCCCACTGGCCGTATCCCTGCATCAGAACCGGACCCCAGCGTTCGAAGGTCTCGCGAATGCGCTCCGCGGCCATCGGGGCGCCGCCGTAGAGCACGGTGTGCAGGCTGCCGGTATCGAACGACTCCGATCCGGGCAGGTCCAGCATCATCTGGATCATGGTCGGCACGAGGATGGTCGTCGTCACCCGGTCGCGTTCGATCGCCTCATAGGCGCGCCGCGCATCGAACTGCTCCAGGATGCGCTGCGAGGCGCCGTGCACCAGATGCGGGATCACCGCGCACCCCGAGGCGAAGGACAGCGGCGTGGCATGCAGCAGGACGTCGGTTTCGCCCGCGTGCCGGAAGGTATCGACCAGATGGTTGCGAACGACGACCAGCCAGTTGCCCTGGGAAAGGAGGACGCCCTTGGGCCGCCCCGTGGTTCCCGAGGTGTAATAGACCGAGTGCGGGTGGTGCTGCTCGACGGCCCAGGGCGCCGGCGCGGCGGCCTGCCGGCGGATCAGGTCGTCATAGGGCAGGGCCCAGGCGGGTGCTTCGCCGACGGCGATGAAGAACTCGACTTTCGGCAGGCGGTCGCGCAGCGCGTCCACATGGTCTGCGAACTCGGCGCCGAGGATCAGGGCGCGCGCCCCGCAATGTGTTAACGGCGGCGGAATAATGCTCCACAGGAAGCGCCGGGTTGGTCCGGTGGCGCCGGTGCAAAATTGCACCAGAGATGTCCCGAGGTCGGTATCGGCGCGGGGCGGGAGATGTATGGGGTGGAGCTATATGCAGCGG
>JAJEAZ010000232.1 GCA_022824105.1 Alphaproteobacteria bacterium | reverse complement strand
GGACAGCGAGGTGCGCCGGCTGGTCGAAGCGATGATGCGCGAAGGGCAGGCCGTCGGCGAGGCGCTCGGCGTGCGCTTCCGCATCCCGCTGGAGCGCCGGCTCGAAGGCGCGGTCGGCGTCGGCGCGCACAAGACCTCGATGCTGCAGGACCTGGAGCGCGGCCGGCCGATGGAAATCGACGCGCTGGTCGGCGCGGTCAGCGAGCTCGGGCGGCGCGCCGGCGTCGCGACGCCGGCCATCGACACGGTGCTGGCGCTCATCCGGCTCAGGGCGCGCATGGCCGGCACCTACCCGCTATACTCCCACCGGCCTCGACTTGGGACTCTTGTCTTCTTCCCTTCAGGCCCGTACTTGTTCCGGGCATGACGGAAGGGGGCGATCGAGCGGCGGGCGTCGAATCTGTCATGGGTTCCGGTCAACGACCGGTGGTATTACTCTCCGGCGCCGTTGCACAGCTTGTCGGAGAAGAAGCGCGAATGTTGAAGATTTACAGGGTCGGGGAGCGGGCGACCAGGAAGGCGCCGGCCGACCGGTTTACGGGGGATGTCCATCAGGACGAAATACTGGTCGGCGCCGCGCCCTCCCGGATGCGGGCAACGAATGTCACCTTCAGCCCCGGCGCACGCACGGCCTGGCACAGCCACGCGGTCGGCCAGACGCTCTGGGCCGTTTCCGGGGTCGGGCGCGTGCAGGTCGAAGGCGGACCCGTCAAGGAGCTCAGGCCGGGCGACACGGCCGTCATTCCGCCCGGCGCCCGCCACTGGCACGGGGCGGCGCCTGACAGCATCTTCGCCCATCTCGCCATGTCCGAGACCGCCGACGACGGCAGCGGAACGGACTGGTTCGAGAAGGTCAGCGACGCCGACTATTCGGGTTAGCCCGGCGCATGACACTGAATGTCGTCATGCATCCGGCGGCCCGCGACCGCGTCTCGGACCGGCTCGCCGCCCTCAATCTGCCCTTGCAGGTGCTACCGCTGCTGGAGGACGGCCGCTGCATGGTGGGCGACAGGCCCGGGCCGCTGGCCGAAGCCCCGGCGGAGGCCGTCTGGCTTACCTCCGATATGGGCGGCCGGACCTTTGAAACCTGCCTGAAGTCGATCGCCGCGTCGCGCACGGTCAGATGGGTGCAGACATTCAATGCCGGGCTCGACCATCCGGGGTACCGCGCCATAGCAGCCAGGGGCATCCGCATCGGCGCGTCCAGCGCCCAGGCGGTCGCCATTTCCGAATATGTCTTCGCGCATGTGCTGGACCTCTACCAGGGGCTCGCAGAGCGCCGCGCCGCACAGGCGGCGGGCGAGTGGAAGCAGCTGCCGTTCCGCGAAATCGCCGGCACCCGATGGCTCCTTGTCGGATACGGCAATATCGGTCGCGAGATCGGCAGGCGCGCCGGCGCGTTCGGCGCGCATGTAACCGGCGTGCGCCGCAGCCGGGCGCCGGCGCCCCATGCCGACCAGGTCTGCGCCATGAGCGAACTCCGGGACCGCCTTGGGGACGCCGATGTGGTGGTGCTGTGCTGCCCGCATTCGTCGGAGACCGACCGGCTCGTCGATGCCGGGTTTCTCGCCGCCATGAAGCAGGGGGCCGTGCTGGTGAATGTTGCGCGCGGCGGCGTGGTGGACGATGCCGCGCTGCTGGCGGCGCTCGACAGCGGCCAGGTGGGGACTGCGGTACTGGATGTGTTCGAACCCGAGCCCCTGCCCCGGAGCAGCCGGTACTGGACCCATCCCTCGGTCCGCCTTACCGGCCACTGCTCCTTCGCCGGCAATGGCACGCGCGGGCGCGCCGACGACCTCTTCATCGCCAATCTTCCGCGCTATGCTAAGGGCGAGGCGCTGGTGAACGAGGTCGATCTCAAGCTCTATCTCGAGACGCTGCCCTGAAACCGCCGCCCCGGACGGGAGGCCCGCACCATGACTGAAATCCGGCCCCTTTCCGAGTATACCGGCGTGGAAATTACCGGCGTTGACGTCCGGCGGCTGGACGAGGACGGCTTCCGGTCAATTTACGACGCATGGCTCGATTACGGCGTCGCCGTCGTGCGCGACCAGACGCTCGGAATCGGGGACTTCATCGCCTACAGCCGGCGGTTCGGCCATGTGGTGCCGCATCCCTCCCG
Organism: Alphaproteobacteria bacterium; assembly: GCA_022824105.1. Taxonomy (GTDB): domain Bacteria; phylum Pseudomonadota; class Alphaproteobacteria; order Bin95; family Bin95; genus Bin95. The sequence continues at coordinate 2,953 of JAJEAZ010000232.1, read as the reverse complement.
CTCGACCCGGCATCCCGACCATCCGGAGTTGACGGTGCTGGGCGTCGGCAAGTTCGACGCCGACGGCACGTTGAACGAGGAGATTTACCGGCGCGGCGCGGCCTCCTGGCATACCGATGGCGCCTATGACGAGGTGCCCTTCAAGGCAACACAGCTCTATGCGCTCGCCGTGCCGAGCCGCGGCGGCGACACGCATTTCTCCTCCATGTACCGCTCCTGGGACGCCCTGCCCGGGCGGCTGAAGTCGGAAATCGAAGGCAGGAGGGGCGCCTTTACCTATGGCGGCGGCAAGCGGGGCTCGGACGCCCTGCTGAACCCGGAGGACCGCGGCCACGCCCCGGTGTTCCACCCGCTGGTCCGCACACACCCGGAAACGGGGCGGAAATCGCTCTATTTCGACCCCGGCAAGATCGTCTATGTCGAGGGCCTGCCGCAGGCGGAGAGCGACGCGCTCATCGACGAGCTGGAAGAACGCATGGTGGTGGCGGACGCGCGCTACGACCACCGCTGGCGCGTCGGCGACGTGGTCATCTGGGACAATCGCTGCATGGTCCACAAGGCCGCCGGCGACTACCCTCCCGAGGAGGACCGCATCCACTGGCGCACCTCGATCAAGGAGCGGGATACGGGCGCGCGCGTCGCAGGCGACTGAAACGGAACCGGGAGGCAGCAGTCATGGCCATTGAAGTGAGGCCTGCTTCACCCGCCACGGGAGCGGAAATCCTGGGAGCGGACATCGGCGCGGGACTGGACGAGGAGGAGTTCGCGATCGTCCGCGAAGCGCTGGACAGGCACGGCGTGATCGTGCTGCGCAACCAGACGCTGACGCCTGAACAGCAGGTCGCCTTCACCCGGCGGTTCGGCGAGCCGGAGTTCAATTTCAACGCGGCCCGCTTCGGCATCGACGGCAGCCCGGAGATCTACCTCATCTCCAACATCGTCGAATACGGCGCGCCCATCGGCACGCGGCGCGCGGGCGAGACCTGGCACACCGACATGAGCTATGCCGAGCGCCCGGCGGGCGCCACCATGCTCTACGCGGTCGAGGTGCCGGTCCTGCACGGCCTCACGCTCGGCGACACCTGCTTCGCCAATGCCGCCGCTGCCTGGGACGCCCTGCCCTGCGCGATGCAGGAGGAAATCGAGGACCTGCGCGGCATTTTCGATTTCCGCGGGCGCAAGCGGTCCTCGCCCGTCAGCGCCGAGGACGTCGCGCAATATCCGCCGGTGGAACACCCCATCGTCCGTACCCACCCCCGCACGGGGCGCAAGAGCCTCTATATCGCGCGCGACGACTGCACCGGCATCGTCGGCAAGGACGAGGAGACCTCGCGGGGACTGATCGAGGCGCTGGCCGACCATATCGTGCGCACCCGGTTCATCTACCAGCACCGCTGGCAGGTGGGCGACGTCGTGGTCTGGGATAATTGCACGGTGCAGCACCGCGCCATCCAGGATTACGACCTGCCGCAGCGCCGGCTGCTCTGGCGCACCACGATCAAGGGCGACATTCCCGTCTGACGGTCAACCCGCACCCGGCGACCAGCCGTAAACGCGCTGCAGCGTGCCGCCCATCAGGTCCGCGCGCTCGCTCTCCGTCAGCCTGTCCGTGCGGCGGAACGGCTCGACGCCCTGCTCGTAGGTGATGAGGTTGACGGCGCGGGTCCAGTCCGTGCCCCAGAGGCAGCGGTCGATCCCGAAAGCGTCGAAAATGCGCGCGAGCGGGTCCCAGATATCGTCGAAGGGATAGGGCGCGCGGCTGAGCGTGCAGGCGCCGGTGATCTTGACGACGACATTCTCGCATGCCGCCAGCGCCAGCAGGGCCGGCAGGTCGGCGAAAGGCTCCGGCGGCGCGGGCGGCTCGAACGGCTGTTTCAGGCCGAGATGGTCGATGACGAGCCGCGTATCCGGATGCGCCCTTGCGAGCGCCAGCGCCTGGTCCAGAATCCCCCAGCAAAGCAGGTTGACCGGCAGGCCGGCGCCCGCCGCGGCGCGCAGCACGCGCGAGACGCCGGCATGGTCCGGATCGGTCGAGACGCCGTAGGCCATCATGATCCGCACCGCGACCGCGCCGTCCGTCTTCGCCCAGCCGGCGACCGTTTCCGCCACGCCGGGATCCTCCGGATCGACCGGCTTGACGAGGCAGAAGCGGTCCGGATGCCCGGCGTGAACCTGGAGCGCGTAGCTCGCGTCATAGCGGTACATGCTGTAGGGCGAGACCAGCACCGCCCCGTCAACGCCCACCGCGTCCATCGCAGCCATCATGTCGCTGCCCGTGACCTCGGGCGGGCCTGCAAGCGTCCCCGCCCAGGGCCGGCCGGGATGGTCGCGTTCATAGGCGTGAACCTGCGCGTCGATGATCGTCACGGGGCGAGCCTCCTTTTTCTGCTGCCGGTCGTCAGGCCGCCATTTCCAGGATTTCCATGACCTGCGTCGGGCCGTCTATCGGGCGCGGATTGCGCGGCACCCAGGGGGTGCCCATGGCCTGCTCCGCGATCCTCTGGAAATGCTCGCGCCCGACGCCGGCGGCCGACAGGCTGCGCGGCATGCCGAGGCCGGCGATGAAGCGGTCCAGCAGGTCGCCTGCATCCGCCTTCGGCTCGCCCATCGCCGCGGCCACCAGCTTCTGGCGCTCGGCGTTGGCGGACCGGTTCCAGCGCATCACGAAGGGCAGCATGATGCAGGATGTGTGGCCGTGCGGCGTGTCGAACACCGCGCCCAGCACATAGCCGATACCGTGGCTAGCGCCCATCGGCACGCCCGCCGCGAGCGGGGCCATCGACAGCCACGAACCCACCTGGCAGTCGAGCCTGGCCTCGATGTCCGCCGGGTCCGCCTTCACCCGCGCGAGGCCCTCCGTCAGCAGCGCGAGGCCCCTGAGCGCCTGCGCGTCCCCGTAAGCGTGCGCCTCGCCGGAACAGACTCCTTCGACGCAATGGTCCACGGCGCGCAC
>JAJEAZ010000157.1 GCA_022824105.1 Alphaproteobacteria bacterium | reverse complement strand
GGCCAGTGCAGGATGAACGGGTCGCGCACGCCTCCTTCATAAGTGTTCTGCTTGTAGAAGCGCAGGGGACAGTTGCCGACCTGCGACCAGCCCTTGGGGTAGTTGTTGTACAGATTCGGCCCGCCGATCTCGTCGATATGCGCCAACATGTCGGGCGCGTGCTGGCGGACGCGGTTGAAGAACGCCAGCTCGTTGACCACGCCCTCATCGCCGCCTTCCTGGCTGGCCCCGTTGTCGGACACCACGATGAAGAGCGTGTTGTCGAGCTCGCCGATGCGTTGCAGGAAATCGACCAGGCGCCCGATCTGGGCGTCGGTGTGATCGAGGAAGCCGGCGAATACTTCCTGCATACGCGCGAACAGCCGCCGGCGGTCGGCATCCAGGTCGGCCCAGGCCGGAATCCCCGGGTTGCGCGGCGAGAGCCGCGCATGCTGCGGCACCACCCCGAGTTCGAGCTGGCGCTCGAAGCAGCGCGCGCGCGCCGCGTCCCAGCCTTCGTCGTAGCGGCCCCGGTATTTCTCGCGATAGGCGCGCGGCGCCTGATGCGGGCTGTGCGTGGCGCCGAAGGCCAGGTAGCTGAAAAACGGCCGCGCGGTGGTGGCGCGCTGCGCCGCGATCATCGCCATGGCCTCATCGACCATGGCTTCGGACAGGTGGTAGTCTGGATCGTTCGGCGGATCGACGGGATGGTTGTCGATCACCAGTTCCGGCGAGAACTGGTCGGTCGCACCGCCGAGGAAACCGTAAAACCGGTCGAAACCGCGTCTGAGCGGCCAGTGGGTCATCGGACCGGCCGGCGCACAGTCCTCCATGTTGGCGAGGTGCCACTTGCCCAGCGCAAAGGTCGAGTAGCCGGCCGATTGCAATATCTCGGCGATCGTACCGGCGCGCGGCGAGATCACGCCGCGGCAGTTCGAGAATCCGGTATCGACATGCGACAGGAACCGCATCCCCACCGAGTGGTGGTTTCGCCCCGACAGCAGGCAGGCCCGGGACGACGAGCAGAGCGCCGTCGTGTGGAAGTTGGTGTAGCGCAGACCGTTCGCGGCCAGCGCATCGACGTTCGGCGTCTCGATCTCGGACCCGTAACAGCCGAAATGCGCGAAGCCGGTGTCGTCGAGGACGATGAGCACCACGTTGGGCGCGCCGTCCGCGGGGCGTGGACGCGGCTCCCAGCTCGGCCGCGAATCCGCCACCGTGGTACCGACCCGTCCTCCTAAATGCTCCCCCATAATGCCGCTCCGCTGCTTGTCGCCTAATGCTTCAGGTATAGGCCAGCGGGCACATCGAAACGAGCGCAAACATACGCAAGGCAGCCAGCACCCCGTCATGGCCCCTGACCCGGAGCCGACCGAGGCAATGGCTGGAGGCGGCCGACGGCTGAATCGCACGGCCCGTTGCAGGCCGGAATTGCAAAACCTCCGCTTTAGCCCGGCCGCACCAGAACGTGGCGTTTGCGGCCCGCAGAGAGCTTCAGGGCGCTTAATCCTTCCATATCGGCGAGCCCCACAAGCCGATCTTCCCCGCCGATAGGTTCGTCGTTCAGCCGGGCGCCGCCACCCCTGATTAACCGCCGCGCCGCGCCGCCGGTATCCGCCAGCCCGGCCCGCCGCAAGAGCGCAAATGCCGGGATGCCGGCCTCGAGTTCCGCCCGGGGCACTGCTACTTCCGGCAATCCCTCCGCTGCTTCGCCCTGCTCGAATGTCCGCCGCGCCGTTTCCGCCGCCTGGCGCGCCGCGTCTTCCCTGTGGCAGAGCGCGGTTGCCGCGTCGGCCAGCGCCTTCTTGGCGTCGTTGAGTTCGCGGCCTTCCAGCGCCTCCAGGCGGGCGATTTCGTCCGTCGGAAGCTCGGTGAACAAGCGCAGGAAGCGGCCGACATCGCCGTCTTCGGTATTGCGCCAGAATTGCCAGTAGTCGTAAGGCGAAACCCGCCCGGCGTTCAGCCAGACGGCGCCGCTGGCCGTCTTGCCCATCTTGGCTCCGCTCGCGGTCTCGATCAGCGGCGTCGTCAGGCCGAACAGTTCGACGCCTTCAGCCCGCCGTCCGAGGTCGATGCCGCTCACGATATTGCCCCACTGGTCCGACCCGCCCATCTGCAGCCGGCAGCCGAACCGGCGCGCAAGCTCGACGAAATCGTAGGATTGCAGGACGGCGTAGTTGAATTCGAGGAAACTCAGCGGTTGCTGGCGGTCGAGGCGCAGGCGCACGCTGTCCATGGAAAGCATGCGGTTGACGGAGAAATGCCGCCCGTATTCGCGCAGGAACGGGATGTAGGAAAGGCCGTCCAGCCAATCCGCATTGTTGGCCATTACGGCGTCGGACGGCCCGTCGCCGAAGGTCAGGAACTTCTCGAACACGCGGCGGATGCCCGCCATATTGGAGGCGATCTGTTCGTCCGTGAGCAGCGGGCGCGCTTCTTCCTTGCCGGAGGGGTCGCCGACCTTCGTCGTCCCGCCGCCCATCAGCACGATGGGCTTGTGACCCGCCCGCTGATAGTGGCGCAGCAGCATGATCGACACGAGCGAGCCGACATGCAGGCTGTCGGCCGTGCAATCGAATCCGATATAGGCGGGAACGGGCGGTCCGCCCAGCAGCGAGTCAAGTCCGCCAGCGTCGGTGCATTGATGCAGGAAACCCCGCTCGCGAATGGTCTCCAGGAAGGACGGCACGGTCTCGGGTCTCGCTGTTCGGGAGGAGCAGAGCGCCGTTTATCATGGCAGCCGGAAACCGACAACGAAGCCGGACGCACCAATGGACCTCATGATCGGCCTGATGAGCGGCACCTCGATGGACGGCGTGGACGCGGCCCTGCTGGAGACCGACGGCGAAGACGCCGTCCGGCCGCTGGGCTTCGTGTCGCTGCCTTACGGCGACCGCGAGAAGCAGACGATCCGGTCGGCTTTGGGCACCGGAGGTCCGGAGAAGGTCCGCGCCACGGAAACGGTCGTGACGGACGCCCATATCCGCGCTGTCCGGCATCTTCTGGCCGAGACCGGCGCACGGGACGCGCGGGCCGTCGGCTTCCACGGCCACACGCTGGACCACCGCCCCGAGGACCGCTTCACCCTGCAGGTCGGCGACGCCGGGCGGCTGGCGCGGGAGACCGGCATCCTCGTCGTCGCGGACTTCCGCAGCGCCGATGTCGCCGCCGGAGGCCAGGGCGCGCCGCTCGCGCCGGTTTACCATCGCGCCCGCCTCGCCGGGGAGCCGGGTCCCGTCGCCGTGCTCAATATCGGCGGCGTCGCCAACGTCACCTGGATCGGGCGGGACGGCGACATGCTCGCCTTCGATACGGGGCCCGGCAACGGGCTTCTGGACGACTGGTGCCGGCGCCACACCGGCGCGCCGATGGACGAGGACGGCCGGCTGGCATCCCGGGGCCGCGTCGATCGCGACGCGCTGGAACAGCTCCTCGACGATCCCTACTTCTCCGCTCCGCCGCCCAAGTCTCTGGACCGGTTGAGTTTTTCCATCGAATCCTTGAACCGCCTTTCGCCGGCCGACGGCGCCGCGACGCTGACCGCCTTCACCGCGGCGGCCGTGGCGCGCGCCCCGCTTCCCGAGCCGCCGCGGCGCTGGATCGTCTCCGGCGGCGGGCGGCGCAATCCCGTGCTGATGGCCGCCCTGCCCGGCCCTGCGGAGCCGGCCGAGGCGCTCGGCTGGAACGGAGATGCGCTGGAAGCCGAGGCCTTCGCCTATCTCGCCGCCCGACGGCTGAAGAACCTGCCGGCGAGCTTCCCCGGCACGACCGGCTGTCCGGCGCCGATGGCGGCAGGGCGGCTATTTTCGCCGTGACACGCTGGCCGCCGACACCGCGCCCATGATGGCGATGACGCCTGCCGAGGCGAACGCATAGCCCCAGGCATTCACCGAAGCAGCCCCGCCCGTCGTCTCCAGAACGATCCCGAACAGCGCCGGGCCGATGAAACCGCCCGCCGCATTGGCGAAGGCGTGCAGCGCGAGCGCCCGCCCGCGCAGTTCGGCGCTGCTGACCTCGATGATGCCGCCCGCCAGCGTGCCGGCGTCCATCAGCACGAAGAGATTGTGGAACAGCACCGGCCCGAGCAGAAGCAGCCAGAACGGCCAGTCCGCCGCAAAGCCGACCACGCAGGCCGCCGCGCCGGACAGCAGCAATGACAATGCGGAAACCTGCGCCATCCCGAAGCGCGCGCCGAGCCAGGACCCGACCATGCCCATCGGCGCGCCGATCAGGGTGAGCGCCATGGCGAGCAGCGGCCAGTTCCAGTCGGGCGCGCCGCCGTCCGTCGTCGCGGCGAACACGAAAAACGCGACCATCCAGCTGCGGAGCGCCAGCAATTCTATGGAATGGCCGAAATTCGCCAGGATCACCTTCATCGCATTCCGGTTGGCGAATACCGGCCGAAGGTCCAGCGAAGCGCCGCCGCCTCCCGCCGCCGTTTTCGGCGCGATCAGGCTCCAGACCAGAAGGGCCGCCACGACCGCCGCGATGCCGGGGATTGCGAAGGCCAGCCGCCAGCCGATGGCGGCATCCAGCCAGTAGGTCGTGACATAGGAGCAGCTGGCCGCAATCGGGAACGTCGATATGTAGAAGGCTCCGGCGCGCGCTTCCCTGCCCGACGGCATCCGGTCGGCAATGACCTTGACTCCGGGCATGTAGATCCAGGCGAAGCCGATCCCGTGGATGAGACGGAAGCCGAGCCCGGACCAGAAGCCGTCGGCGAGAAAAGCGAAGCCGAGGAAGCCTACGGCATTCGCCACCGAACCGGCGATTATCAACCGGCGGGCGTCGAAGCGGTCGCTCCCGATGCTGACCAGTATGGCGAAGATGGACGACAGGTAAGGCGCGCCGGCGAGCCAGCCGGCCTCGCTTTCCGAGAGCGTCCAGCGGTCGATGAAGTCCGGCAGCAGCGCGGGCAGCCCGTGCAGGCCGATCAGGTTCAACCCCAGATGGCCGCACATGATCCAGAGCAGAAGGCGCGGATTCATTCGCCCGCTCCCCTGCCCGGCTTGCGCAGCAGCAGGACCAGCGGCGCGGCGGCGCCGATCGTGACCGCCAGCAGCGCGAAATCGTTGACGAAGGCGATGGTCTCCGCCTGGAGCAGCACTTCCCGGCGCAGCGCCGCCACGGCGGCATCGTTGCCGATGTCCCAGGGCGAAAGGCTGAGCGCCTCGCTGTAGTCCGAGATGAAGTCCTTCAACGCCGTATAGTTCGCCTGGGCGCTGCGCGTGAGAACGGCGACGACGATGGAAGTGCCCATCGACGCGCCTATCGAGCGGATCAGCGCGAAAAGCGCAGCCCCTTCGGTTCGGTAGCGCTGCGCGAGCGTCGAAAAGGTCACGGTCGTCAGCGACACCCACATCAGGCCCATTCCGGCGCCGTTCAGCACCGTCGCCCAGACGATTTCGGCAGCCTCGACCTGGTGGTTCCACCCCGTCATCCAGACATTGGAGATCCCGACGGCGGCGAGCCCGGTGAGAATCAGATATTTGCCGGCGACCCGGTTCGCCAGCACGCCCGCGAGGAACATCGCGAAGCCCGTGCCGACGCCCCGCGCCGACAATACCCAGCCGGCGGCCAGGACCGGGTAGCCCTGGACGTTCTGCAGGAACAGCGGCAGCAGGAACATGCTGGCGAACACCGTGACGCCGAAGACGAAAATCAGCGCCAGCCCGACGGCGAAGTTCCGGTCGCGGAAAATGGCGAGGTCGATATAGGGAGACCGCGCGGTGAGCGAGTG
>JAJEAZ010000418.1 GCA_022824105.1 Alphaproteobacteria bacterium | reverse complement strand
AGGCCTCGCCGATGCCGCTGCCGGCCCCGGTAATCAGAACCGCCTTGTCCTTCGGCATTTCCCTTATTCCTCCAGTTTTGCGCGCAGAAGCTCGTTCACGAGTTTCGGATTGGCCTTGCCGCCGGTCGCCTTCATCACCTGTCCGACGAAGAAGCCGAGCAGCTTGGTCCTGCCGGCGCGGTATTCGTCGGCCTTCTCCGCCTCGCGGGCCAGCAATTCATCCACCAGCCCTTCGAGAGCGCCCGTGTCCGAAATCTGCTTCAGTCCCCGCTCCTCGACGATGGCGGCAGCGGGTTTGCCGGTTTCCCACATGGCCTCGAACACCTCCCGGCCCATGCGGCCCGACAGCGTGCCATCGGCGATTAGATCGACAAGCTCGCCGAGGCCGGTTGCGGGAATGGGCGCAGCCTCGATCACCAGCCCTTCCTTGTTCAGCCGTCCGAGCAGATCACCTGCAACCCAGTTGGCGGTCTGCTTGGCGTCCCGGCCCGAGGCGGCGGCCTCGAAATAATCGGCGCGGGCGCGTTCCGCCGTCAGCAGGTCGGCATCGTATTCGGAGAGGCCGAGTTCCCCGGTGAAGCGGTCGCGCCGCGCTTCCGGCAGTTCCGGCATAGCGGCGCGGATTGCCTCGATGAAGTCCTCGTCGAGTTCGAGCGGCAGCAGGTCCGGGTCGGGGAAATAGCGGTAGTCGTGCGCGTCTTCCTTGGTGCGCATGGCCCGGGTTTCGCCCCGGTCCGGATCGAAGAGCCGCGTCTCCTGCTCGATCTCCCCGCCGCCCTCGATGACTTCGACCTGGCGCTGCCCTTCATATTCGATGGCCTCGCGCAGGAAGCGGATCGAGTTGAGGTTCTTGATCTCCGTGCGCGTTCCGAGTTCCGCGCCCGGCCTGCGCACCGACACATTGGCGTCGCAGCGGAGCGACCCCTCCTGCATGTTGCCGTCGCAGGTGCCGAGCCAGCGCAGGAGCGCGCGAAGGCGGGTGAGGAACTCGGCGGCTTCCTCCGGGCTGCGCAGGTCCGGTTCGCTCACAATTTCCATCAGCGCCACGCCGGCGCGGTTCAGGTCGATCAGCGTGCGGTCCGGATCGCGGTCGTGAACGCTCTTGCCGGCATCCTGCTCCAGGTGCAGCCGGGTGATCCGCACCGTGCGGCCTGGAATCTCCACCGTCCCGCCCACGACGATGGGGTCGGAATATTGCGAAATCTGGTAGCCCTGCGGCAGGTCCGGATAGAAGTAGTTCTTGCGGTCGAACACCGAGTGGCGGGCGATGGCGCCGCCGAAGCCGAGGCCGGTGCGCACCGCCTGCTCGACGCAGACCCGGTTTATGACCGGCAGCATGCCCGGCATGGCGGCATCGACGAGGCTGACCTGGGTATTGGGCTCCGCCCCGAAGGCCGTCGGCGCGCCCGAAAACAGCTTGGCGGAGGAGGCCACCTGCGCATGGACCTCGAGGCCGATGGCGTATTCCCACAGCCCCTCCCGGCCTTCGATGAGGGCGCTCACCGCACGAACTCCGGCTCGGCGTCGAACCCGGCGGCGGCTTCCAGCGCCGCGGCCGTGCGAAACACCGTCTCCTCGTCGAACGGCCGCCCGATCAACTGCAGGCCGAGCGGCAGGCCCTCGCCGTCCAGCCCCGCCGGCAGCGAAACCGCCGGCAGCCCCGCCAGGCTCGCCGGCACGGTGAAGACATCGTTCAGATACATCGCGATCGGGTCGTCCATCTTCTCCCCGAGCGGGAAGGCGGCGGTCGGCGCGGTCGGCGTCAGCACCGCATCGACCTTCCCGAACGCCTGCTCGAAGTCTTGCGCGATCAGCCGGCGCACACGCTGCGCCTTGGTATAGTAGGCGTCGTAGTATCCGGCCGAGAGCACATAGGTGCCGATCAGCACCCGGCGGCGCACCTCGGCCCCGAAACCGGCGCGGCGGGTGCGCGCATATTGCTCCTCGACGACTTCAGCCGGAGACCGGAGGCCGTAGCGCACGCCGTCATAGCGGGCGAGGTTGGACGACGCTTCGGCGGGCGCGACGATGTAGTAGGCCGGCAGCGCGTAATGCGTGTGCGGCAGCGAGATATCGACGATCTCCGCGCCGGCCTCCTCCAGCCATGCCGCGCCCTCGCGCCAGAGCGCGTCGAGCTCCTCCGGCATCCCGTCCACCCGGTATTCGCGCGGCACGCCAATGCGCAGCCCCTTGACGCCGCCGCCGAGCGCGGCCTCGAAGTCCGGCACGGATTCGCGCGCGCTAGTCGAGTCCTTCGGGTCGTGGCCCGCCATGGCGGCGAGCATGATGGCAGCGTCGCGCACGCTGCGGGTCATGGGGCCGGCCTGGTCGAGCGAGGAGGCGAAGGCGACGATGCCCCAGCGCGAGCACCGCCCATAGGTGGGCTTGAGGCCGACAATGCCGCAAAAGGCCGCCGGCTGGCGGATCGAGCCGCCGGTATCGGTGCCGAGGGCCGCGGGAACGACAGACGCCGCGACCAGCGCGGCCGAGCCGCCCGAGGAGCCGCCGGGCGCGCGCGGGCGCGCATCGCCCGTCGCCTTCCAGGGATTGACCGCCGGGCCGAAATGCGAGGTCGCGGTGGAGGAACCCATGGCGAACTCGTCGAGATTGGTCTTGACGGCAAGCGCCGCGCCGGCCGCGATGAGATTGGCGGTCACCGTCGACTCGTAGGGCGGGACGAAGTCCTCCAGCATGGCCGAGGAGGCCGTGGTGCGCACGCCCTCGGTGCAGAACAGGTCCTTCACCGCGACCGGCACGCCGTCGAGCGGCAGCGCCGGTTCTCCCGCGGCGCGCCGGCGGTCCGCCGCCCGCGCCGCTTCCAACGCCCGGTCCGGCATGGGCGTGACCACGGCGTTCAACTCTCCGGCGGCCTCCAGCGCCGCCAGCCGGTCCTCGACCAGCTCGACCGCCGAGAACGCGCCTTCGGCGAGGCCCGCGCGGATGTCCGCAAGACCCAGGTCGCGCATCACTCCACAACCTTGGGCACGGCGAAGAATGCGCCTACGGCATCGGGCGCGTTGGCAAGCACCCGATCCGGATAGCCGCCGTCACCCGCCACGTCATCGCGCCAGGGCAGCTTGTGGCCCCCGACGGAAGTCATCGGAGCCACATCTTCGGTATCGACCTCGTTCAGCGTTTCGACCCAGCCAAGGATCGCGCTCAACTCCCCGGCAAGGGCGTCCCGCTCCTCCCCGGCGATGTCGATACGGGCGAGCGCGGCGATGCGCTCGACGGTCGCGCGGTCCAACGCCATCGGCGCCGCTCCCCCCGGAAAATCCAGCCGCACCGATACCCCGTCCGCCCCATGGCTTCAAGGCAGGTTCATGACATGGCGCGGCTCAGCTCATTGTTACACCCTAAATGGGATAAATGAATAGATTTCACAATATGGGATATATATGATCTATCCCGGATAAGGGAGGAAGTGGTCATGTATGACGTAAATCATGGGGAATTTACGTATGAGACTTGTGGGCAGACGCCATATCGATACGGCAATCCGGAAACACCCCGATTTGATCGGACCGCTGCGAGCATGGACGGCGGAAGTCGAGAACGCATCATGGAAATCACCGCTCGACATAACGGCACGCTACCCGAGGGCATCCATCTTGCCCGGAGGCCAACGGGTCGTTTTTCGGATCAAGGGAAATCGGTATCGATTAATTGCGATCGTCGAGTTTGTGGGAGGGATCGTCCGGGTCCGATGGATCGGCACCCACGCCGAATATGACCGCCTCGATGCCAACACCATTTGAGAACCCAAGGAGAACCGACCCATGAGCATGGTCCGTCCCGTCAGGACGGAAGCCGACTACGAACCGGCTCTGGAGAGGCTCGACGCCCTCATGGCCCTGCGAAACCGTAATCCCGACCAGCAGGATGAACTGGAGATGCTGGCCTTGGCGATCGAGGCGTACGAACGCCGCGCAACCCCGATCGGGGCCCCTGACCCGATCGACGCGATCCGCTTCCGCATGGACCAGGCCAAGCTGACAGCTGCCGACGTGGCGCCCTGCTTCGGCGGGCGCAACCGCGTCTATGAGGTGCTGAACGGCCGCCGCGACCTGACCCTGGGTATGGTCCGCGCCCTGCACGCTCATCTGGGCATCCCGGCCGATATACTTCTCGGACGGCCGGGCGCGTCCCTGCCGGAAGCCTCCGCCCAGGATTGGAATCGCTTCCCGGTTCGGGAAATGGTCCGGCGCGGCTGGCTGCCTGCGGTGAAACATGTTTTGGACAAGAAGGAGGAGCTGGTTCGTTCTTTTCTGACCGATGCATTCGGTTCGGATCGCGGTACTGCGTCGTTCCGCCGTGGCGCGCGCGAGAACGCCATGGCGGATCCCCATGCGCTTACGGCTTGGTGCGCACAGGCCATGAGAATGGCGAGCGGGGATCGGCCGCTCAATGCGACCTTCGACGCCCGAAGGATTGACGGTTCCGCGTTCCTGCGCGAGGTCGCCAGACTGAGCGCCGAGCCGGACGGACCGCGAAAGGCGGTCGCCCGGATGCGCAAGGCCGGTATCCGGTTTCTGGTGCTCCGCCACCTTGACAGGACCTATCTGGACGGGGCCGCGATGTGCAGTCTGGACGGCGCGCCCCTGGTCGCCCTTTCCCTGCGTTATGACCGCCTCGACAATTTCTGGTTCTGCCTGCTGCACGAATTGGCCCATGTGTTTCTGCATCTCGACGATGCGGCGGGCGAAGGTTCCCCCATTTACGTGGACGACATGTCCCTAGGCCAACCGGGAGACGGCAACGGCGAGGCGGAACGCGAGCGGGAGGCCGACATCATGGCCGGAGACGCCTTGATTCCGCCGACACTGTGGCAGACGTTCGACACGGGGGAAGCCACCGCTTTGCGAATTATCGCTCTGGCGCGGGAAGCGGGGGTCCATCCCTCCATCGTGGCCGGGAGGGTTCGACACGAGCTGGGAAATTACCGCCGGTTCGCGGAATTGGTTGGGAAAGGCCTCGTCCGCCCATTCTTCCCGAAGGACGGCATATATCCGGGCTAGAAACTTGAAGACGGGGTCGGCCCGGCCGCCATCTTGCCGCCCCTATGGCGGCAGAGCCGACGGGTTTATGCTGGGCGCCAGCATCCGCAACCGGGGACCGCTTTGCCCATGACGACCCAGCAGACCCAGGGGCCGCTCAGCGGCGTCACCGTCATCGACCTCACCCGCGTGCTGGCGGGGCCGTATTCCACCATGATCCTCGCCGAACTCGGCGCCCGGGTCATCAAGGTGGAAACGCCCGGCGGCGACGACGCGCGCGAATACGGCCCGTTCGTCAACGGCAAGTCGGCCTATTTCATCTCCGTCAACCGCGGCAAGGAGAGCATCGCGCTCGACCTCAAGGACGACGGCGACCGCGCGGTTTTCGACGCGCTGCTGGCCGGCGCCGACGTGGTGGCCGAGAATTTCCGCCCCGGCACGATGGAGAAGCTCGGCTATGGCTGGGACGAGCTGAAGGACCGCTACCCGGCGCTGATCTACGCGGCCTGCTCCGGCTTCGGCCACACCGGCCCCCACTCGAAGCGCCCGGCCTATGACATGGTGGTGCAGGCGATGGGCGGCATCATGTCGATCACCGGCCAGCCGGGCCAGGAGCCCATCCGCGTCGGCATGTCCATCGGCGATATCGGCGCCGGGCTGTTCACCACCATCGGCATCGTGACGGCCCTTTACGACCGCGCCCGCACCGGCCGGGGCCGCAAGCTCGACGTCTCCATGCTCGACTGCCAGATCGCGCTTTGCGAAAACGCGGTCGCCCGCTATGGCGCGACCGGCAAGGCGCCGGGGCCGCTCGGCGGGCGGCATCCCTCGATCACGCCCTTCCAGACCTTCCGCACCCTGGACGGCTGGATGGTAGTGGCCGCGGGCAACGACGTCATGTTCCGCCGCTTCTGCGACATACTCGACCGGGCGGACCTGAAGGACGACCCGCGCTATGCGTCCAACAATCTGCGCAACGAGAACCAGGCGAGCCTCGAAGCCGAGATCGAGACCATTCTCGCCGCGCGCAGCACCGCTGACTGGCTTGGGCTGCTGGACCCGGCGGGCATCCCCGCGAGCGGCATCAACAATATCGGAACCGTGATGGCGCATCCCCAGGTGGAGCCGCGCAACATGGTGGTCGAGGTGGACGACCCGACCGCCGGCCGGCTCAAGGTCGCGGGCAACCCGATCAAGCTCTCCGGCTACGAAGACCCCCCGGCCCGCGCCACGGCCCCGGACGTCGACCAGGACCGCGAGCGGATCCTCGGGGAACTGGCCGCCCGCGCCGTCTCCGCCTAGCCGTGAGCGCGTCGCCGTGATCGTCCGGCGACGGCTCTGGCGCTGGACGCTGCGCCTGGCCGTCGCCCTGCTGGCGGGGCTGATTCTGCTCGCCGCCGCTGCGTTCCTCTGGCTGCGCACCTCCCTTCCCGAGCTTGACGGCGATTTGCGCCTTCCGGGCCTTGAAGGGCCGGTGCAGATCCTGCGCGACCGCTACGGCGTGCCGACCATCCGCGCCGACAACCGGGCCGACGCCGCGTTCGGCCTCGGCTACGCCCATGCCCAGGACCGGTTTGCGCAGATGGAACTGATGCGCCGCGGCGGGTCCGGACGCATGAGCGAACTCGTCGGAAGCATGGCGCTCACCTTCGACCGCTATGCGCGCGGCCTCGGCCTCAGGCGCCAGGCGGAAAGCCAGGCGGCGGCGCTTCCGCCCGACCTACGCCGCATCTCCGAGGCGTATGCGGCCGGCGTCAATGCCTGGCTCGCAACGCGCACCGGCGCGCTGCCCTGGGAACTGGCCTTGCTGTTCTACGAGCCCGAACCCTGGCGCGTGGCCGATTCCATGCTCTGGGGGCGGATGATGGCCTTCAGGCTGATCGGCAACTGGCGGGCCGAGGCGCTGCGCGCGCGCATGGCGGAACGGCTGACCCCGGAGCAGATCGAGGACCTCTGGCCGCAGGCGGCGGTGGACGATCCCGTGACCCTCCCGGGCCTGGGAAACAGCGGCGCCTCGAATGTGTGGGTCGTGAGCGAGCCGACCGTGCTCGCCAACGACCCCCATCTGGGCTTCACCATCCCGAACGTCTGGTATCTGGCGCGCATCGAGACGCCGGAAGGCGCGTTGGCGGGCGCCACCGCGCCGGGCGCGCCGCTCATGGTGCTCGGACACAATGGCACCATCGCCTGGGGACTCACGACCCCGCATACCGACACCGCCGATGTCGTGACGAACCCGGACATCGTTTCGGTCCGGCGCGAGACGCTGGCGGTGCGCTGGGGCGAAAGCGTGGACCTGGAACTGCGCCAAACCCGCAACGGCGTCGTCGTCTCGGACTTCTCCGATGCGTTGCCCGAGGGCTGGGCGGTCGAGAGCCCCGCTTTCCGCGACGACGACCGGACGGCCGCAGCGCTCTGGCGGGTGAACGCGGCGCGAAACTGGCCGGGTTTCGCGGCGGCGCTGCGCGGCTTCCACTCCCCGCAGCAGAATATCGCCTATGCCGACGGGACCGGCCGTATCGGCATGATCTCGCCGGGCCGCGTGCCGAACAGGCCCGGCGGCTTCGACGTGTCTGCCGAAACGACCTGGTCCGGCCTCGTCCCTTACGAACGGTTGCCCCGCCGCGTCGATCCCGCGTCCGGGCGCATCGTCAACGCGAACAACCGCCTCGTGGACGAGACCTATCCCTATTATCTCGGGCGCGAGTGGGAAGCGCCCTACCGCGCGATCAGGATCCACGAACTGCTCAACGCCGGAGCGACCCATGCGGCGATCCAGAACGACAATGTGTCGCTGTCGGCGCGCGAGTTGCTGCCCTACCTGCTGTCCGCGGTCCCGGACGTGCGCCTGCAGGCCTGGGACGGCGCCATGGACCGGGAGCGCCCGGAACCGCTGATCTACATGGCGTGGGTGCGCGAGGCCATGCGCGCAGTGTTCGCCGACGAGTTGGGGCCCCTGTTCCAGAAGTGGTGGGCCTACCGGCCGCTGGTGCTCCGCCGCGCGCTGCTCGACCGGCCCGCCTGGTGCGACGACACCGGCACTCGGGCGAAGGAAACCTGCAAGGACCGGCTGGCGCTGGCGCACCGCCGCGCGGTCGCCTTCCTGCAGGAGCGCTACGGCAGCGAGCCGCCGCCCTGGGGCGAGGCGCATCGCGCGCATTTCGTCCATCCCGTCGCCGGACGAATCCCCCTGCTGCGAAGCCTCCTGAATCGCGAGATCGGGACCGGCGGCGGGCCGACCACGGTGAACCGGGGCGGCGCGAGTTTCCGGGACGAGGACCACCCCTTCCGCCACCGCCACGGCGCCGGCTATCGGGCCATCTACCGCCTTGCCGATCTCGACAGGTCGCGGTTCATCCAGGCGGTCGGGCAGTCGGGCAACCCGTTCTCGCCGCACTATGACGACCTTATGGAACTTTGGCGCGACGGAAACTATATCTCGCTCGACCCGGCCAGGCCGCCGGCCCACAGCTTATTCCTGCGCCCCGAATGAGCCTTTCCTTCTCCGACATCGAAGCGGCGGACCGGCTGCTGGAAGGGCACATTGTCCGCACGCCGTTCTTCCGGTCAGAGACGCTGAGCGCGATTTCCGGGGCCGATCTCTTCCTGAAATTCGAGAACCGGCAATACACCGCCTCGTTCAAGGACCGGGGAGCCTATATCTACCTCGCGGGGCTCGACGAGGCCCAGCGCCGGGCCGGGATTATCGCGCTTTCGGCCGGCAACCATGCCCAGGGCGTCGCCTATCACGCCGCCCGGATGGGCGTGCCGGCCACCATCGTGATGCCGGAGGCCACCCCCTTCAACAAGGTCCGGGCGGCGGAGTTCCTCGGCGCGGAGGTGGTCCTGAGAGGCGAGACCATCGCCGAGGGCGAGACGTTCGTTCACGAGCGCGCGGAGGCCGAGGGCCTCGCTTTCGTGCATCCCTATGACGATCCGCGGATCGTCGCAGGACAGGGAACGGTCGGGCTGGAGATGCTGCGCGCCGTGTCCGGCCTCGACTTCCTGGTCGTGCCCATAGGCGGAGGCGGCCTCATCGCCGGCACTGCGCTCGCGGCGAAGGCGCTCAGCCCCGATACGCGGGTGATCGGCGTCGAGGCCGTCGGCTATCCTTCCATGCACCACGCTCTCAACGGCCTTCCGGCGCCGCCCGGCGGTCCGACCATTGCCGAGGGCATCGCCGTCAAGCGGCCGGGCGCGCTTACCCTGCCCGTAGTGCGCGAACTGGTGGAAGACATCCTGCTGGTCGATGAGGCGGCGATGGAGCATGGTGTGCAGCTTCTCGCCGAGATCGAGAAAACCGTCGCGGAGGGCGCAGGCGCCGCCGCGCTTGCCGCCGTGCTGTCCCATCCCGAACGCTTTAGCGGCCGGCGTGTCGGCCTCGTGGTCTCGGGCGGCAATATCGATGCCCGCCTGCTGGCTTCCGTTCTGATGCGGGGGCTGGTCCGCGGCGGGCGGCTGGTGCGGCTGCGCATCGAGATTCAGGACCAGCCCGGGGGCCTCGCCCGCGCCGCCGCCGCCATTGCCAAAGCGGGGGGCAATATCGTCGACGTCCAGCACCAACGCTGGTTCGAGGACGTGCCGATCAAGCTCACCGACATCGAGGTTGCGCTCGAAACCCGCGACGAAGCCCATGTCGGCCAGGTGCTGGAGGCCTTGCAGGCGGCAGGCATGCGCGCCGTCCGGCTCAGTTCGCGGTCTATCTGACGAGGCCGGCGACGCCCTCGGACAGCAGCACGGCCTCGACAGCCTCCACCTCCGGCCGGCGATCCGGGGAGGCCAGCGGACCGGCGACCGAGAAACCGAGCGGCGGCGTTTCCGGCCGGTCGGGGAAGGCAAGCCGGCCGTTGAGGTCCAAAAGGCGCCGCCGCAGGTCGGCAGACCCGGAAACGGCAACCTGCCCTCCCGCCAGCGCGAAGCTCCCGGCGACCGGGCGGGCGACGCCATCCCGGATGCGGGCCTCCAGGCGTCCCGATATGAGCGGGCTCCCGCCCGACATCAGCGCGTCCCGCAGGCGGCGCAGCACTTCGGCGGAAGTCGGCGCGTCCTCAAGGGCCGAGCGTGCGGCGGCTGGATCGACACCGGCCAGACGCCCGCCGGAGAAACCGAAGCTCGCCGTGCCGGAAAGCGTGGAAACCAGGCCGTGGGGGCTGCGGCCTTCCGACTCGACGGCAAGGAACCCGTCCATCCGGGCGCCGGCCGGTCCGAAATCCATGCCATCCGGCAAGACGGCATCGCGCAGTCTGAATTTCAGCAGCGTGCGGCCCTCATCCGTCCGGTAGCCGTCGAACGCGAGACGTCCGCCTCTCCAGCCCGCCCCGCCGGTCTTCAGCACCCACGCCTCAGGCGTCAGGGAGAGGTCGAGCCTCAGGTCGTCCAGTTCCTCGCCGCCGATGCCGAGCAATCCGGCCCTGAGCTCGAAATCCAACTCGGCGTTTCCGAACGGCGCGGTTTCCAGCGGCCTGCGCCGCCAGACCGGAATGTCCCAGGAAGGCGCAGGCAGCTCGATACGCGCGGCCGCCAGCGCGACTCTCGCCGCCGGCCGCGGGCCGTCCAGCAAGATCGAGCCCTGTCCCTGCGCGAGGAGCGTCCCATGCCGGAATTCGATGTCGTCGAAGTCGGCCCGGTCCCGGCTTGCCCGCACCGACGCCGTCAGCACCGCAGAGGCCTCGCCGTCCACTGTCCGGAGGCTCGCCGGCAACGGTCCTCGCAGCTCGGCCCTCCCCTGGAAGCGCTCCCGTTCGACGAGTTCGCCTTCCAGATGCAACTGCCGGCTGCCGGCGCCGGCCCGCAATTCCACCGGAAGCGCCTTTGCAGGCCCTTCACCGCGGCCTTCGAACGAAACGGCGCCGAGGCCGCGGGCGACGGCCGGAAGCACAAGACCGTAGAGGCCGGCGCTCCGGTCGAGATCGCTCGTCCGCGCCGAGACCCGGAACGAAGCGGCCCCGTCTCCAAACCTGCCGCTCGCTTCTCCGGAAAGGCCGCCCGCATCCTCTACCGCCAGCCGGGAGACGGCGAGTTCCCCGCCTTCCTGCATTTCAGCATCCAGTTCCAGCCTCTTCGCGGGAACGCCGAAAAGACGGGTCCGGGCAAGGTCCAGAGACAGTGATCCCGGATCCGGGCCATGTTCTTCGAATAGGGAGCGGTAGGGATCGAGCGGCAGGTCCTCCGCCGTCAGTCCGGCATCGAGCAGTCCCCTTCGCCGCGCGAGCCGGCCCTCGATGCGGGCGCCGTCGAGGCTGCCGCGGACCCCCTCGAACGCAAAGTCGCCATGCTGGATGCGCGACCGCAGCGCGTCCGGCCAGATGCCCCTGCCGTCAAGCCGCAGCCGGCCCTCCGCAACGAAGTCGCGCAGCAGCGTTTCCTCCACGGCGCCGGGATCGACC
>JAJEAZ010000124.1 GCA_022824105.1 Alphaproteobacteria bacterium | reverse complement strand
CAGCACGGCGCGCACCGCGGGGTCCGCCTCGAACCGGTCCATGCCGGCGATGAGGCCGTCCAGCAGCCCGGTCGAGATGCAGTTGAACTTGTCCGGCCGGTTGAGGGTCAGCACCCCCACCCCGCCATCCACCGAAACCAGCACAGCTTCCGTCATCGCCCTCTCCCCGTCGCAGCGCACCCGCCCTGCATAGCGCAGCCGGGCCGGACTGGACAATCGCCCGCACGGGTGCAATTTGCTCCAACGGCAGCCGCAAGGACAACCGGACAATGACGGCCGACGAAATCGAAAGGCCCGATCTGCATCTCCCCGACCTGAAAATCGAGGGCTTCCGCGGCATCCGCGAACTCTCGATCCCGCGCCTCGCGCGCGTCACCTTGCTGGCCGGCAAGAACGGCGCGGGAAAGACGACGGTGCTGGAAGCGGTCCGCGCTTGGGCCGCGCGCGGACGGGCGCCCGTGCTGGAGGAAATCCTTTTGGGACGGGAGGAGCTTGCCCCCTATGCCGACGAATACGAAGGCGAGTTCATGGGGCCGGACCTTTCCGCCCTGTTTCACGGTCGCGACAGTTGGAAATACCCGTATATGGGCGGCGAAACATACAAGATCGGTATAGGAAGCGGGAGCGACCGCCTGACAATCGATCCTTGGTGGGACCTGGAGGAACAGGACCCGGAAACCGTTTCCTACAAATTGGAGAACATAAAAGTCGGATACGGCAACACGACACGATTGATCCCCTCCCGATTTTTTGTGGAGAGAACGGCGAAGAGCCCGTCCGATGTGATAAGGCGCTTGCAGGATATGGCCCGCGAGAGCAGCCATGGGAGCGGCATGTTCGAAATCGGCAGTGAAACGCTGGGTCCGGGGCCGTTGGACAATAGCCGGATGGAGGAATTCTGGGACCGCGTCGTCCTGACCGAAGAAGAAGATATAATTGCGGAGAATCTTCGCCCTGTCGTTGGAAGCGACATCGAACGCATTGCGCTGACCGCGCCGCGTAACGGAAGCAAGCGCCGCGTCATCGTCAGGATAAAGGGCCATGCCCGTCCGGTGCCGCTGAAAGGCTGCGGAGACGGCGCCGTCCGTTTCTTCGGGACCGCGCTTTGCCTAGCGAACATTAGCGGCGGCCTGCTGTTGATCGACGAGGTGGAAAACGGCCTCCACTGGTCTGTCCAGCGCGACTTCTGGCGCATGGTGCTGCGAGGCGCGGAGGCCAACAAGGTCCAGGTGTTGGCCACCACACATAGCTGGGATTGCGTCGCCGGCTTTGCGAAAGCGGTGAACGAGACGCCCGAAGAGGACGGGCTGTTGCTTCGGCTCGACCGGGACGGCGGCCGAATTCGGGCGGTGGATTATTCGGAAGAAGATCTGGCAGTTGCCGCCAAGCAGAGAATCGAGGTCCGTTAGCCGTATGGCTGGAGCCGACTCCGCTCAAGGCTGCGTGCTGTTCGTGGAAGGCCGGGACGACAGACATGTCGTGGACCGCCTGAAGGCCCGTCTCCGTCCAGAATTGCAGTTCGACATTGAGGAAAAGAACGGCGCCGATGCGTTGATTGAGTCGATCAGCCGAGAGATCGTGGTCCCGGATCGAATTGCTGTCGGTTTTGTCATCGACGCCGACACCGATCCCGACGCACGTTGGCAGTCGGTCGCCGACCGGTTGCAGAGGCGGTTGACCGGTGTCCCCCGCGCGCGCGACCGGGAGGGAACGGTCATCGGAGACCGGCCGCGTGTCGGCGTCTGGTTGATGCCCGACAATACGAGAGATGGGGCGCTGGAGGAATTCGTTGCGGCGATGGTGCCGGACGGCGACCCCGTCTGGCCGCTGGCGCGGAACTATATCGACGAGGCCGAGCCGCACCTTCTGACCAGCCGGTCCAAGGCGGAGATTCACGCTTGGCTGGCGACTCGCGAGAGGCCGTTCCCGATGGGGGCGGCGATCCGTGCGCAAGCCCTTAACACCGACGGCCCGCTCTGCCGATCCTTCGCAGCCTGGCTCGCCCGCCTGTTCGGCTGAAAACCTCCACGCCCTACAGGATGAACCGCGAGAGGTCGGCGCTCTTGGCGAGTTCGCCGACGCGCTCCTGGACTTCGCCTGCATCGATGGTCACGGACTCGCCGCCGCGGTCGGAGGCCGTGAAGCTGATTTCCTCCAGCAGCTTCTCCAGCACGGTGTGCAGGCGGCGCGCGCCGATATTCTCGACCTGGGCGTTGATGTCGGCGGCAAGCTCCGCCAGCGCGTCCACCGCGTCCTCAGTGAAGTCGAGCGTCAGGTCCTCGGTGCCCATCAGCGCTTTGTATTGCGTGATGAGGCTGGCCTCGGGCTCGGTCAGGATGCGGCGGAAGTCCTCGCGCGTCAGCGCGTCGAGCTCGACCCGGATCGGCAACCGGCCCTGGAGCTCGGGCAGCAGGTCCGCCGGCTTGGCGAGGTGGAAGGCGCCAGACGCGATGAACAGGATGTGGTCGGTCTTCACCGCCCCGTGCTTGGTGGCGACGGTGGTGCCCTCGATCAGCGGCAGCAGGTCGCGCTGCACGCCCTCGCGGCTGACATCGGCGCCGAGGCGGTCCGAGCGCGCGCAGATCTTGTCCACCTCGTCGATG
>JAJEAZ010000392.1 GCA_022824105.1 Alphaproteobacteria bacterium | reverse complement strand
AAACACCGGCTCCTGGCCGACCGACGCTGCAAACTTCCCGATCCGCTCGGATTTTCTGGACATGTCGGAACCTCCTCGGTTTCGAGTGACCCCGACACCGAAGTATCCGACAGCCGACTCGTCCAGCATCGTATTTTTTTTCGGCCCCAGCCGGTCGCTTTCTGCAGAAACGCCGAAAGGCGGCCCCGGAAGCCGCCTCTCTCTACTTTCATCATACACCATACCGCCAAATGTCAAGCCCGTTCGGGAACAAAAAATGAAATTACCGGATATTTTTCATGGATCGCCCGTGGAAACGAGGAGCCTGCACTGAGTCCGTCGAAAGGGGCGTTCAGGCATGGCGGGAAGCGAGGGGACAGGAGACGTTGCGCGCGCCCAAACCCCCGACCGGCGTCGCTTCGATTGACAGCGCCACGGTCCGGGACTAGGGAGAAAGACGCAATTTCCTTGCGCGCAGGGCAGGCTTCTTCCATGGCATCCGACAACCGGCCGCTGTCGCCGCATCTCCAGATTTACCGTCCGCAACTCACCTCCATGCTCTCCATCGCCCACCGGGGCGCGGGAATAGCGCTGGGCGCGGGCGCGGCGTTTTTCGCCTGGTGGCTGCTGGCGGCGGCCTCGGGGCCGGATGCCTACAGCTACGCCGAGGCGTTCTTCGGGTCGGTCGTCGGTATCATCGTCCTGGCCGGCTTTTGCTTCGCGCTCTTCTATCATCTCTGCAACGGGATCAGGCACTTGTTCTGGGATGCGGGCATGGGGCTCGAACTGGATCAGGCGTACCGGTCCGGCTGGGCGGTCATTGCGGCTGCGGTGCTGCTGACGGCAGGCTCGCTGGTCTGGGCGCTGGCGGGCTGAGCGGGGGAGTGGGGCGCGTGGAGTTCAGGACGACCGCCAAGAGCGTGCGCGGCCTCGGCTCCGCCCGGGAAGGGGCGGCGCACTGGTGGGCGCAGCGCATGACGGCGCTGGCGCTCGTGCCGCTTTCCGTCTGGTTTGCGGTGTCGGTCTGCCGGCTCGCCGGCGCGGGCTACGGCGCGTTCACGGAGTGGCTCGCCTCGCCCTTCAATGCCGTCGCCATGCTGCTGTTCACGGTCGCCGGCTTCCACCATGCCGCGCTCGGCCTGCAGGTGGTGCTGGAAGACTACATCTCCCATGAAGGCCGGCGGGTCGCCTGCATCATCGCGGTCAAGGGCGTCTGCTGGGCGCTCGCCGCCGCCTGCGCCTTCGCTGTCATCAAGATCGCTCTCGGAGGCTGAGGCGCGCCCATGACCGCCAATGGCAAAGCCGCATATGACGTGACCGAGCACAGTTACGATGTCGTCGTCGTGGGCGGCGGCGGGTCGGGCCTGCGGGCGACGCTCGGCTGCGTCCAGGCCGGGCTGAAGACCGCCTGCGTCACCAAGGTGTTCCCGACCCGCAGCCATACCGTCGCCGCGCAGGGCGGCATCGCCGCCAGCCTCGCGAACATGAGCGAGGACGACTGGCGCTGGCACATGTACGACACGGTGAAGGGCGCCGACTGGCTCGGCGACCAGGACGCCATCGAATATATGTGCCGCAACGCCGTGCCGGCGGTGATCGAGCTGGAACATTTCGGCATGCCCTTCTCGCGCACGCCCGAGGGCAAGATCTACCAGCGGCCCTTCGGCGGCCACATGAAGAACTGGGGGGAGAGCCCGGCGCAGCGCGCCTGCGCCGCCGCCGACCGGACCGGCCACGCGCTGCTGCACACGCTCTACCAGCAGAGCCAGCGCCACTCGGCCGAGTTCTTCGTCGAGTATTTCGCCCTCGACCTCGTCATGGGGCCGGAGGGCGACTGCCGGGGCGTCGTCGCCTGGAACCTCGACGACGGCACGATCCACTGCTTCCGCGCGAAGCTGGTGATCCTCGCCACGGGCGGCTACGGGCGCTCCTATTTCTCCTGCACCTCGGCCCATACCTGCACCGGCGACGGCAACGGCATGATCGCGCGCGCCGGCCTGCCGAACCAGGACATGGAGTTCGTGCAGTTCCATCCGACGGGGATTTACGGCGCCGGCTGCCTCATCACCGAGGGCGCGCGCGGCGAGGGCGGCTACCTGACCAACTCCGAGGGCGAGCGCTTCATGGAGCGTTATGCGCCGACGGCGCGCGACCTCGCTTCGCGCGATGTCGTCTCGCGCTCCATGACCGTCGAAATCCTGGAAGGCCGCGGCGTAGGGCCGGGCAGCGACCATATCTTCCTGCATCTGGAGCATCTGGGCGCCGATGTGCTGCAGCGCCGCCTGCCGGGCATCACGGAGACGGCGCGCATCTTCGCCGGCGTCGATGCCTCCCGCGAGCCGATCCCGGTGCTGCCCACGGTCCACTACAATATGGGCGGCATCCCGACGAATTATCACGGCGAAGTCCTGAACCCGACGGCCGACGACCCGGACCGGGTTGTGCCGGGGCTGATGGCGGTGGGCGAATGCGCATCCGTTTCCGTCCATGGCGCGAACCGGCTCGGCTGCAACTCCCTGCTCGACCTTGTCGTGTTCGGGCGCGCGGCGGGGCTGCGCGCGGCCGAGACGGTGGACGGCTCGGGCGCCGTGCCGGATGCGCCGGCGGATGCGGCCGAACGGCCGCTCGCCAGGCTCGACCGCCTGCGGCACGCCTCCGGCTCGCTGATGACGGGAGAGATCCGCGACGGCATGCAGCGCATCATGCAGAACAATGCCGCCGTGTTCCGGGACCAGAAGGTGCTGGAGGAGGGCTGCCGCCAGATGGACCAGTCCGCGGCAAGCCTCGCGGACATAAAGCTCTCCGACCGGTCGATGATCTGGAACTCCGACCTTGTGGAAGCTCTGGAACTCGAGAACCTGATGGTCTGTTCCATGTCCACCATGTTCTCCGCCGAGGCGCGCAAGGAAAGCCGGGGCGCGCATGCCCGCGAGGACCTGCCCGACCGGGACGACGACAATTGGATGATGCATACGCTCGCGAGTTGCGACGACGATCTGAAGGTCGCGCTCTCCTACCGCCCCGTGCACGACTACACCCTGACCGGCGAGGTGGACTACATCCCGCCCGTCGAGCGCGTCTACTAGAGAGGGAATCGCAGCCCCAATGGCCCAGCTCACCCTGCCGAAGAACTCCAGGGTCGGCGCCGGCAAGACCTGGCCCGCGCCGGCCGGCGCCGACCGGACGCGGCGCTTCAAGGTCTATCGCTGGTCTCCGGACGAGGGCGGCAACCCGCGCCTCGACAGCTACGACATCGACATGGACAGCTGCGGTCCGATGGTTCTGGACGCGCTCATCAAGATCAAGAACGAGATCGATTCGACGCTGACCTTCCGCAGGTCTTGCCGCGAGGGCATCTGCGGGTCCTGCGCGATGAACATCGACGGGACCAACACGCTCGCCTGCACCCAGGCGATCGACGACATTCGCGGAGACGTGAAGATCTACCCGCTGCCGCATCTCAAGGTGGTCAAGGACCTGGTGCCGGACCTGAACCAGGCCTATGCGCAGCTCGCATCCATCGAGCCCTGGCTCAAAACGGTGAGCGCGCCGCCGGAGCGCGAACGCCTCCAGTCGGAAGACGACCGCGGCAGGCTGGACGGGCTCTGGGAGTGCATCCTCTGCTTCTGCTGCGCCACGAGCTGCCCGAGCTACTGGTGGAACGGCGAGCGCTATCTGGGGCCGGCGGTGCTGTTGCAGGCCTATCGCTGGATCGCCGACAGCCGCGACGAGATGACGGGCGAGCGCCTGGACGACCTGCAGGACCCGTTCCGGCTCTATCGCTGCCACACCATCATGAACTGCACCAAGACCTGCCCCAAGGGCCTCAATCCGGCCAAGGCGATCGCCGAGATCAAGAAGCTCATGGTGGCGCGGCGCTGAC
>JAJEAZ010000352.1 GCA_022824105.1 Alphaproteobacteria bacterium | reverse complement strand
CATGGGGTCGGCGTGGGAGAAGGTGAACTCGAACTGGTTCGGCCCCATCTCGATCTCGACGCTGCGCACCGGCATGCCCATGGACTGCGCCGCGCGGCGGAGCCTGTCGAGGATCGCCTCGGCCTCGCCGTAACGGGTCTCGGTTAGATACTGGTAGCCCTGGTTCAGGGCGCGTGTCACCGGAGGGCGGCCGGGCATGGTGGCGTCGGCATGTTCGAGCGCCGGGTCGACGACCTCGAAGATCTGGAACTCCACTTCCAGCCCCACGACCGCCTGCATGCCCCGTTCGGACAGCCGGTCGCAAGCGGATTGCAGGACCCGGCGAGAGGCGAAGGCGACGGGCTCCCCCGAGGTCAACGCCACGTCGCAATGGATCAGCGCCGAGTGCGGGGACCAGGGCAGCGTGCGGAACGTGTGCGGCAGCGGCGCCAGAAGCAGGTCGCCCGCTCCGAGCATCGGCGCATCGCTGCCTTCGGACCAGACGGGAAACACGGTCCGGTGCGAGACGTCCTTGAGCAGCAGGGTCGAAGGGACGCGAATGCCCGACGCGAAGGCGTCCGTCAGCGCTTCGGCCGTCACCGTCTTGCCGCGCAAGATGCCGTGAGGGTCGGCAAGCACCATGCGGACGGTCTCGATCCCGTCGGCTTCGACCTGCGCCACCGTCTCGGCCGCGCGGGCGATGTCCTCCTCCGAAAGCGCCCCGGACCGCGCGAGCGCGCCTGACCGGATCCTGTCTTCGGCGCTGCTGCCCATTCCCGCCTAGACCGAGGCGTCCCAGGGGCATGCGCTGCGGCGCTCCAGGTCGGCGCGCATGCTGGCCGCTTCCCAGTCGGCGGTGTCGGCAATCGCGTCATTCGACAAGGGCCCGACAATCCCGGACACATCGGCGCCGCCGCGCATCGGCAAGGCCGTCTCGTCGCCCCCGGCCAGGCTGTCGATGGCCGCTCTCAGCATCCTGCGATACCGGACGATGCCTATGTCGGTGCTGCCCAGATGCTCTTCGGTCCGGTCCTGGACCGGCCCCATGCCCTCGACCGCCCATTGGTCGTGCACGTTGATATCGAAGCCCATGCCCGTCCAGGTCCGGGCGGCCTGCTCTTCCGGACTGTACCCGTAGCCGTTCCGCCTGTTCTTCAGCGGTGCATAGTCGGGCAGGCTGTGCTCCTTCAGCCGCTGTTCGCGCATCGTCTCCTTGTCGACCGGTCTGTCGAAGCTGGTGAACAGCGAGTACCAGTAGCAGGTCTCGTCATCGACCGGCACATGCCACTGGGTGATCGTCATCTCCCGGCTCATCGGGATGCAGATCGCGCCCGGAAAGATCTGGTTGGTGACGCGTACATGGGTCAGGCCGCCCGCCATGTGCCTGAGCGCGGTCAGCCTGAGGCCGAAACCGGTCTCCTCCACCCGGATTTCGGGACGCGGATAGTCCCGCAACAGCCGGGTCATGGGGATGTTGGCGCCGGCGGCCGCGCTGTCGCGGAACTGCCTGCCATAGCCTTCCTTCGGGTCCTCGTCCTCCAGGAAGCGATGCAGGAAGGAGGCGTGCGCGGGGTCGATGCCGATCTCCAGCGCCTGCAGCCAGTTGCACTCCCACAGGCCCTTGAACGCGAACACATGGGAGTCCGGCGCCCGGAAGCAGTCGAAATTGGGAAAGGCCGGCGGCTCGTCCGGGCCCATATAGGCGAAGACGATGCCGTTCTTCTCGACGACCGGATATGAGACCGCCCTGATCCGCTTGTGCATCTCCGAGCCCTCGGGCTCGCCCGGCTGTTCGAGGCACCGGCCGTCGCGGCCGTAGAGCCAGCCGTGGAAGGGACAGCGCAGGCCGTTGTCCTCCCGGCGGCCGAAACAGAGGTCCGCGCCCCGGTGCCGGCAATGCCGCCCGATCAGCCCGAGTTCGCCCTCATCGTCGCGAAACAGCACCAGCCGTTCGCCCAGAAGCGTCACCGGCGCGACCGGACGTCCGCCCTCCAGTTCGACGCCGAGGGCGGCCGGCTGCCAGTAGCGGCGAAGCACTTCGCCGGCGGGGCTGCCCTTGCCGGTGCGGGTGAGCCGGTCATTGAGTTCCCGGCTCATCATGGTCCGGCTCCCGCAATTGCGGACACCGGCCCGCGCCGATCCGCAGGCGCGGCCAGGCACGCCTTGAGCGGGGTGTCCGGGTCCGACGCGGCGATCCTGTCGAAGCTGCCGGGCTCTCCGATCAGCCGGCGCGAGGCCATATGGTCGGCAACCGCATTGACGGAATAGACGGCGACGAGGCGGTCGCCGAGCGTCTCGATCAGGCTGAAACTGCCGCTTTCGACGGAGCCGCGAAGCGTGAACCCGCTGCCGGGAACCGAAAGGCCCGCCATCTGCAGCTTCATGTCGAACTGGTCGCTCCAGAACCAGGGCACCGGGTCGTACGAGCCGCCCTGCCCTGCGATCTGCGCGGCGACCGCCCTGCCCTGGTCGACGGCGTTCTGCACGGATTCGAGCCTGACGCGGCTGCCCGCGACGGGCAGATCGAACGCCGTGCAGTCCCCTATCGCGTAAACGTCGGGAAGCGTCGTCCGCATGGCCCCGTCCACGAGGAGTCCGCCCAAAGCCGTGCCGGCCCCCGCCTCCGCTGCCAGGCGGATCTCGGGCGCGTTTCCCACACCCACCAGGACAAGGTCGGCCGCCAGGCTGGCGCCGTTGGAAAGCGCGACCGAGGCGATCCGGCCGCCCTCGGCAGCGATCCTGTTGATCTGCGCGCCGAGGTGGATGCGCACGCCCTCGGCCCGGTGCCGCTTGCAGATATAGTCGGACAGGGCCTCGGGAATTGCGCGCGCCAGCAGCCGGTCCTGCATTTCGACGACATCGACCGCGAGCCCCAGCTTGCGCGCCGTCGCGGCGACTTCCAGCCCGATGAAGCCGCCGCCGACAACGACGAGCTTCGCGCCGGGGGTCAGCGCATCCTGCAGCGAAAGCGCGTCCTGCATGGTCCGGAGGGTGAAGACATTGTCGTATTCGAAGCCTGCGAGCATCCGCGCGCCGGCTCCGGTGGCGATTACGGCCTTGTCGTAGGACAGGGTTCCGTCGGCCAGCCGCAGCGTCCTGGATGCAGGATCGAGCGCGCAGGCGCGGACGCCGGGCATGAGCTCGATGCCGTTCCGGTCGAAATAGTCGGGGCCCCGAAGCGCGATCTGCTCCGGACGCTTCTCGCCCGCCAGCATCGCCTTCGACAGGGGCGGCCGGTGATAGGGCGCGCAGTCCTCGTCGCCGATCAGGCGGATAGGCTCCTGGTAGCCCGCCTGGCGCAGCGAGGCGGCGGCCTGGACCCCGGCGTGACCGGCGCCGACGATGACGGCGCCCGACATCAGATCTGCACGCGCGGCAGCTCGAACACCGCGCCCTCCAGGGACGGCTCCAGCTCTATCTGGCAGGAAAGCCGGCTGTTCGCACGCCTTTCGTCCGCGGCGAAGTCCAGCATGTCCTTCTCATATTCGTCTTCCGCCGGCCCGACGCCTTCCGGAGCGTACACATGGCAGGTCGCACAGGCGCAGGCGCCGCCGCATTCGGCCTCGACCCCCGGCACGTCGTTCATGATGGCGGTCTCCATCACGGTCGTGCCCGGCGCGCCGCTCACATGGAACACCTCTCCGTCAGCCGTCCTGAAGACGATATTGATTTTATCGGTCATGGCGGCCGGCCCCCGGAGACTGATCGGGTTTGGATGTTATACCAACGGCCTCGACTTGGGACTCATGTCTTCTTCTCGTCATGCTCGGACTTGTTCCACTGCTGGTCCGGTTTAGATTTTGCGGACAGGGCGCATGGCCTGGATTCAACAGGATTGCAAAGGGTTCCGTCGGATCGGGACACGGATCAGCGCTTGGCAACCCAACCCACTCCTCGTCATGCCCGGACTTGTTCCGGGCATCCACTTCCACCGCTTCTGCTGCACGCCGCATGGATGCCCGGAACAAGTCCGGGCATGACGGAAGGGGCGGTCCGGTGGGTAGCGTGGGTCCCCGGCATGGCGGCGCCGAGGCTCCTTTACGTCTGTGGCTTGAGCGGCGACATTCAGGCCGTTCAGGTGGACAGAGTCCGGCGGGCGGTCAAGGGCGCGGGCCGGGAGAGGGAAGGAGCATCCATGCGACTCGAAGGCAAGACGGTTCTGGTGACGGCCGCGGGACAGGGCATCGGCCGCGCCATCGCGCTGGCGGCAGCAGCGGAGGGCGCGCGGACAATTGCGACCGACATCGCGCCTGAAAAGCTCGCAGACATGGGCGGCGGCATCGAGACGCACCCGCTCGACGTGACCGACGGGGCGGCGGTGACGGCGTTCGCCGGGCGGCTGGGGCGGGTGGACGCGCTCTGCAACATCGCCGGTTTCGTTCACCACGGCACGATCCTGGAGGCGACGGAAGCGGAACTCGACTCCGCCTTCGACCTCAATGTGAAGTCGATGTTCCGCACCATCCGGGCCTTCCTGCCCGGCATGATGGCGGCGGGCCGGGGCTCCATCGTCAACATGGCCTCGGTCGCGTCCAACCTGAAGGGCGTGCCTTTCCGCGCCGTGTATTCCACCACCAAGGCGGCGGTGATCGGCATGACGCGCGCGGTCGCGGCGGACGCGATTTCGACCGGCGTGCGCTGCAACGCGATTGCGCCCGGCACCGTGCAGTCGCCGTCGCTGGACGAGCGCATCGCCACCTTCGACGACCCCGTGCAGGCGCGCAGGGACTTCATCGCCCGCCAGCCGCTCGGCCGCCTCGGCACGGCGGAGGAGATCGCCGCGCTCGCCGTCCACCTCGCCGCCGACGAAAGCGCCTACACCACCGGCGCCGTCTTCATCGCCGACGGCGGGATCACCCTGTAGGGCCCTTCGCGCCCCGCTACAGCTCGCCGTCGGCCTTCAGCATGTCGATGGAGCGGGCGAAGGCGTCCACAGTGGCGTCGATCTCGGCTTCGCCGTGGGTGGCGGAGATGGTGCCGCCCGGCCAGCCGGTCAGGTCCACGCCGTTCACGTTCATCGCCAGCCTGAGCTTGTGCGCCGCGCCCGGCGCATTGCCCCGGAGCTCCTCATAGCCGCAGGCGAACGGGTCGAAACTGTCCGGCGAAACATCCGCCCGCCCGGCGGGGTTGGTGAAGATGTGGAAGACCGAGAAGGTGCCGTAGGCCGCCCAGGGAATGCCGGCCGCCCGGATAGCGTCGTTCAGGCCGGCGCGTATCCGCTCGCCCATGGCGTTGGCGCGCGCGCAGGCGCCGGTCGCCTCCAGCTTGGTCAGCGCCGCAAGGCCGGCGGCCGCGGCTACCGGATTGGCGTTGTAGGTGCCCTGGTGGCCAACCTTCTCGATGCCCTTCTCGCGGGTAATGTCGAAATCCAGCCGTTCGAAGAAGTCCGCGCGGCCGGCCAGCGCCCCGCCCGGCACGCCGCCCGAGACGATCTTGGCGAATGCGGTCAGGTCCGGCCGGATGCCGTAATGGCCCTGCGCGCCGCCCGGCGAGACGCGGAAACCCGTCACCACCTCGTCGAAGATGAGCGCCGTGCCGTTCTCGGCCGTCGCCTCGCGCAGCCCTTCGAGGAAGGCCGAGGAGGTCGGCACCATGCCGGTGGAAGAGCCGGTCGGCTCCAGGATGACGGCGGCGATATCGCCCTCGGCCAGCGCCGCCCGCGCGCTGTCCAGATCCTCGGGATCGACCAGCACCGTGCTCTCGGCGATGCCGGGCACGAGTCCCACCGCCGACGAGCCGTCGAAATGCGAGTTCTGGCCGGACGCCATATGGTCGTGCCAGCCGTGGAAGTGGGTCCGCACCCGCATGATCTTCGCGCGCCCGGTCGCCGTCCGCGCAAGGCGGAGCGCCAGCAAGGTCGCTTCCGTGCCGGAGGAGGTGAATCGCACCTTCTCCGCCGAGGGCACCATCGACTGGATCTTCTGCGCCCAGCGCAGCTCGCCCGCATGGCTGGCGCCGAAATGCGTGCCGCAGGCGAGCGCGTCGGAAATCGCCGCGCCCACATCGGGGTCGTTGTGGCCGAGGATCAGCGCGCCGTGGCCGCCGAAATAGTCGATATATTCATTGCCGTCGACGTCCCATTTGCGCGGGCCCTGGGCGCGCTCGACATAGATGCCGTAGGGCTCGATCCGGCGGCTGTCATGGGTGATGCCGGAGGGGAAGGTCCGGCAGGCTTCCTCGAACAGCTTCGCGCTGGTCGGGGTCTTGTCCCGGTAGGCGGCCAGGATGCCGGAATTGCTGAGCGGGGCTTCGGGCATGGCTGTCACTCTCCGTCGAGTTGGTAGAAGCGCCGCGCGGTGCCGGCGAACAGGTCGGCCTTTTCCTCGTCCGACGCGCCGGAGGCAAGCTTCTTGAAGGCGTTCCACATTACAGCATAGCTGCAGGACGCCTTGTCCACCGGGAAGTTGCTCTCGAACATGCAGCGCGAGGGGCCGAACGCCTCGATGCAGGTCTCGATATAAGGCCGCCAGACGGCGGCGAGCGTGTCGGAGTCGGGCGCCCGGTCCTGCTTGTGGAAGTCGAACCCGTAAACCTTCATGCCGAGGCCGCCGAGCTTGACATGCACGTTTTCGCATTGGGCGATGGCGCGGACGTCGTCCCGCCAGCCGGGGAAGATCTCGTCATGGCGCCCGGCATAGGGGCCGATGCCGAGCGGCCCGCCGACATGGTCCAGCACGATGCGCGCCTCCGGGAAGGCGCCGGCGAGGCCGACGACATCCGCGAGCTGCGTGTGGTAGAGCCACGCCTCGAAGGTGAGGTCCAGCGCGGCGAGCCGGGCGAAGCCCTCGCGGAAGGCCGCATCGTTGAACAGGCCCGGCGGCGGGTTGGTGTGGCTGTTGCGCACATCGGGGCTCGGGTCGAAGCCAGCGGCGTGGCGGATGCCCCGGAAGCGCCCGTTGCCGGCAGCGATCTGGGCCAGCAGCACGTCTTCGGCCGCCGCGCCGAGCGTGAGGTCCGCGAAGCCGACGATGCCGGCGCAGGCCTGCGTCCCGCCATAGCGTCCGGACGCGCTCATGGCGGCCGCGCCATTGACGAACTCGACCTCGCCGATCGGGGCTTCCGCCTCCGGCCCGCTCGCCCGGTACATCGAGCCGCACTCGACGAACACGGTCGCGCGCACATTGTGGCCGCTGCCGGTGTCTTCCAGCAGCTCGTGCAGCAGGTAGCGGTGGAAGGAGAAATCCCAGAGGTGATGGTGCGGATCGACGATGGGCAGGTCCGGCTCCAGGATCTCCTCTTGCGTGGTGGCGAGCCAGGCATCGTCTATCGCGGTCATCCGCGTTTCGACGGAATTTGCGGTCATTCCAGTCCGATCTCCTCTCTCTCCCCCGGCTCCAGCGCCGCATGGAGCTTCGCCAGCCGATCGTAGCACT
This sequence comes from Alphaproteobacteria bacterium, assembly GCA_022824105.1. Lineage (GTDB taxonomy): Bacteria > Pseudomonadota > Alphaproteobacteria > Bin95 > Bin95 > Bin95. Next base: position 1,341 of record JAJEAZ010000352.1, on the reverse strand, counting down.
TGGCCTGGTAGCGGAAATGCGGCTGACGGAAGCGGTATCCCGCCAGCGCCATATCGACATCGCCGGCCGCATTGGCCTTCAGGAACGGCCAGTAGAGTTCGCGGGCCATCCCCAGCAGCGCGGCGACGGCCGGCCCCGGCTCCTCCCACTCGCCCTCGACGCCGGAGAGGTCGTCCGCGCGGCGCACCCAGGCGTCGGTGCGCGGCGCGCGGGCGCGCATGATGCCCATCGGCGTCGGGTCGATGCCGAGCGTCTTCAACTGCCCGAACAGCGCAAGGTCCGCGACCGAGGGGCGCGTGCCGAACAGGAAACGCCCGTTGGCGACCGTGCTTTCCAGCGCATCGAGAACGCGCAGATAGCTCGCTTCGAGGAGCGGCGCGGCGTCCGGTGTCGCACCGACCAGGTCCATGCGCCCCGTCTGGCGCTCCACGAAGGGCGCAACGGCGGCGGCGTATTGCTCCGCGGAGAGGTCCTCCTGCGCATCGTCCATCACCCAGCGCGCCGCGAATTCGCCGTCTTCCGGCGTGTTGAAGCGGTAGAAGAACAGGCATTTGGTCAGCCACTCGTCGGCCATGTCCTCGATCAACCGGGCGAGGAAGCGGTCGCGCGGGCGCTCCGGCAGCAGCGAGCGGCAGGCCCCGTGGCGCTCTTCCAGCGCCTCCAGGATGGGCGTGCTGTCGGTCCGGAGTTCGCCGTCGGGAAACCGGAGCACCGGCATCAATTGCGGGCGCACATGGGCGAGCGGCTCATACATCCGCACGGAGCGGCAGACCCAGCGATAGGGCAGCCGGCGGTAGCGCAACGCGGCGCGGAGCTTCACCGTGTAGGGCGAGGCCTCCACACCGTAGAGGACATAGGCGCGCCCGCCCGGCTCGCCGCCGGCCCCGGTCAATGGGACAGGATCTGGCTGAGGAACAGTTTCGTCCGCTCGGACTGCGGATTGTTGAAGAAGGCCTCCGGCTCGTTCTGCTCCACGATCTGGCCTTCGTCCATGAAGATGATGCGGTGGGCGACCTGGCGCGCGAAGCCCATCTCGTGCGAGACGACCAGCATGGTCATGCCGCTCTCGGCCAGATCGACCATCACGTCCAGCACTTCCTTTATCATTTCCGGGTCCAGCGCCGAGGTCGGCTCGTCAAACAGCATGATGCGCGGCTGCATGCACAGCGAGCGCGCGATAGCCACCCGCTGCTGCTGGCCGCCGGAGAGCTGCCCCGGATATTTCAGCGCCTGGTCGCCGATCTTCACGCGCTCGAGGAAATAGCGCGCCCGGTCCTCGGCCTCCTTCTTCGGCTCGCGCCGGACCCAGATCGGCGCGAGCGTGCAGTTCTCGATGACCGA
>JAJEAZ010000472.1 GCA_022824105.1 Alphaproteobacteria bacterium | reverse complement strand
TTCCTCACGAACAGCATGATCGGCCCGAATGCCGCTTCGAAATGGATGTCCTGGACCTGGACGAGGCGGACCCGGTCGCCGAACAGCGTGCCGGCCACGGTCCGGCTGCGCTCGCCCATGGCGGCCCTGACCTCGATGAGGGACCTGTAGCCTTCGGCCTCACCGCTCGAGGCTTCGCGAAGTTCGATTCCGCGCTCCCGGGCAATGAGCGGCGCATTCACCATGTTGACCGAGTCAAGCTGGCTGGACAGCACGCCCTGCAGGACCAGGCCGGAAAGCGGGCGCGTGTTCAGCCGCGCCATGTCGCCACGCCAGGCGATGTCGATGCCGGTGATCGCGTCGTCGCAGAGCTGCCCGACGAAGCGCCCGAGCGCGTCCGCAAGGCCCATATAGGGCTTCAGCCTGGGCGCTTCTTCGGCCGTGACGGAAGGGGCGTTGAGCGCGTTCACGACGGCGCCCGTATTGAGGAACGCAGCCATCTGCTCCGCCACCTCGACCGCCACATTCTCCTGCGCCTCCTCCGTCGAGGCGCCGACATGGGGCGTCGCCACGACATTGTCGCGGCCGAACAGGACGCTCTCCTCGGCCGGCTCCACCTCGAACACATCGAATGCCGCGCCCGCCACATGGCCGCTGTCGAGCGCCGCGCAGAGGTCCGCCTCGACGACGAGGCCGCCACGCGCGCAGTTGACGATGCGCACGCCCGGCTTCATCCGCGCAATCGCGTCCGCGTCGATCATGCCGCGCGTCTGGTCGGTCAGCGGCGCGTGCAGGGTGATGAAGTCGGACTCGGCAAGCAGGGTCCCGAATTCCACCTTGACCGCGCCCAGGTCGCGCGCCCGGCTTTCCGACACGAAGGGATCGAAGACCAGCACCCGCATCGCGAGCCCGCGGGCGCGGGCGCAGACCACGGCGCCGACATTGCCGCAGCCGACGACGCCGAGCGTCTTGCCCGCAATCTCGCTGCCCATGAAGCGGGATTTCTCCCACTTGCCGGCCTGGGTCGAGCGGTCGGCCGCGGGTATCCGGCGCACCAGCGCAAACAGGAGCGCGATCGCGTGTTCGGCCGTCGTGACCGTGTTGCCGTAAGGCGTGTTCATCACGACGACGCCCCGCTGGGTGGCCGCCGGAATGTCGATATTGTCCACGCCGATCCCGGCGCGGCCGACGACCTCCAGGTCGGACGCACGGTCGAGCAGTTCCGCCGTGACCTGCGTGGCGGAACGCACCGCCAGGCCGTGGACGCCCGCCATCCGCGCGGCGAGCGCTTCCGGCGCGAGGTCCGGCGCCTCCTCGACCTCCAGCCCCGCCGCGCGGAGGATTTCTCCGGCGCGGGCGCTCAGGCGGTCGGCGATCAGCACCTTCTTCATGGCCGCGCTCAGAGCTTCCCGACTTCGACCTCGAACGCCCAGTCCAGCCAGGGCATGAGCGCCTCAAGATCGCTGCGCTCCACCGTGGGGCCGGCCCAGATGCGCAGGCTCGGCGGGGCGTCCCGGTGGTTGGCGATGTCGTGCCCGACTCCCTCCGCCTCCAGACGCGCCGCCAGCGCCTGCGTGAAGGCCCTGCGTCCGTCGGCCGACAGGCCGGCGATCCTCGGATCGGCGAACGCAAGGCACACCGAAGTCGGCGAGCGCGCCGCCGGGTCGCGCGCCAGGAAGTCGATCCAGGCCGTCCGGGAGACCCAGTCCCCGATCACGGCGGCGTTCGCCTGCGTGCGCGCGAGGGTTCCGGCGAGGCCGCCGACGCTCTCCACCCAGGCCAGAGCGTCGAGCGCATCCTCGACGCACAGCATGGACGGCGTGTTCAGCGTCTCGCCGCGGAATATGCCTTCGATCAGCGCGCCGTTGCGCACGAGGCGGAAAATCTTGGGCAGCGGGCGCGGCGGCGTATATGTCAGCAGCCGCTCGACCGCGCGCGGGCCGAGCGCCAGCATGCCGTGGGCCCCCTCCCCGCCGATGGCCTTCTGCCAGGACCAGGTGACGACATCGAGCTTCGGCCAGGGCATGTCGAGGCCGAACACGGCCGAGGTTGCATCGCAGATCGCGAGGCCGCGCCGGTCCCCGGCGATCCAGTTTCCGTCGGGCAGGCAGACGCCGGAGGTGGTGCCGTTCCAGACGAACACGAGGTCGCGGTCGGGGTCCGCCTGCGACAGGTCCGGCAGGGCGCCGTATTCCGCCTCGAACAGGCGCACGTCCTCGATACCGAGATGGCCCCGGACATCCACCGCCCATTGGGCCCCGAAGTTCTCCCATGCCAGCACATCGACGCCGCGCGCGCCGAGCAGCGACCAGAGGGCGATCTCCACGGCGCCGGTATCGGAAGCGGGCACGATCGCCAGCCGCCAGTCGTCCGGTATCCCGAGCAGCCGGCGGCTCCGGTCGATGACCCCGGCGAGCTTTTCCTTGCCGGGAGCGGAGCGGTGGGACCGGCCCACCAGGGCGTCGGCAAGGACAGCCGGAGACCATCCCGGCCGCTTGGTGCAGGGCCCGGAGGAGAAGTTCGGATTGGCAGGACGGACCGAGGGTTTCATTGCGTCTCGCACTATCTGGCGGATGCGGGAAACCTATGCCGTCCGCCGCCGCATTCAACGCGGCTCCAAGTCGCGGAAATGCATGCGGATGCGCACCGGGCGCCGATTGACAAGCCGCGGGGGCGCCAACAGGCTTCCGGCGCTTCGGAGGAGCGGGGGGATCGCGGGATGCTGACGGACGGCGCGGAGTTCGACTTCATCGTCTCCGGCGCAGGCTCGGCCGGGTGCGCCGTGGCTGCGCGGCTCAGCGAATCCGGGCGCTACAGCGTGCTGCTGCTGGAGGCGGGGCCGCGCGACACCGACCTCTGGATCCACATTCCGCTCGGCTTCCCCAAGCTGTTCACCGACGAGCGGGTCAACTGGAAGTTCGAGACCGAGCCGGTGGAGGCGCTGGACGGACGCCGGCTCTTCCAGCCGCGCGGGCGCGTGCTCGGCGGCAGCAGCTCGATCAACGGCACGATCTACATGCGCGGCCAGCCCCGCGACTACGATGGCTGGCGCCAGCGCGGGCTGGAGGGCTGGGACTGGGACTCGGTGCTGCCCTATTTCGTCAAGGCCGAGGACAATGAACGCGGCGCGGACGCTCTGCACGGCGAGGGCGGCCCGCTCCGGGTTTCAGACGTGCCGACCGAATGGGAGCTGCCGCGCGCCATGGTGGCCGCAGCCGTAGAGGCCGGCATCCCCGCCAATCCGGACTTCAACGGGCCCGAGCAGGAGGGAACCGGCTTCTACCAGTTCACCGCCTCGCGCAAGCGGCGCTGGAGTTCGGCCAAGGCCTACCTCGCTCCTGCCAGAAGACGGGCCAACCTGCATGTCGAAACCTCCGCCCAGGCGCGCCGGCTGCTTATCGAGGACAGCCGGGCCATCGGCATCGAATACCAGTCGCCGGCCGGGCCGAAGCAGGCGCGGGCCCGGCGCGAGATCGTCGTTTCCGGCGGCGCGTTCGGTTCGCCCCACCTGCTCCAGCTCTCCGGCATCGGCCCGGCGGCGCATCTCAGAGCCTGACCCAAAAAGAGTTGAGCGGTTTCAAGGGATTGTGATTCAGTTCGGTTATGCAGCTGAACGGAGCCACGAATGCCCTGGACCGAAACCGCTCGCCGGGAGTATCGGCGGGACTGCCCACGATATGCAAGC
>JAJEAZ010000296.1 GCA_022824105.1 Alphaproteobacteria bacterium | reverse complement strand
GGCATGGAGGAGAACGACCCTCCCCGCCTTGCTGCGGCGGTGCTGGCAGGCGAACGCCGGGCGCTGGCGCGCGCGATCACGCTGATCGAGTCCTCGCGCCCCGACCACCGGGAGCAGGCGGATGCGCTTCTGGACGCGCTGTTGCCCGAATCCGGGCGGTCGGTACGGCTCGGCGTCAGCGGCGCGCCGGGGGTCGGGAAATCAACCTTCATCGAGGCGTTTGGCCGCCATGTCATCGAGGCGGGCCACCGGGTCGCCGTGCTGGCGGTCGATCCGAGCTCCAAGCGCTCCGGCGGCTCCATCCTCGGCGACAAGACGCGCATGGAGGCGCTCTCGCGGGACGGGGCCGCCTTCATCCGTCCCTCGCCGGCCGGGTCGACGCTCGGCGGCGTCGCACGGCGCACGCGCGAGGCGATGCTCGCCTGCGAGGCTGCCGGCTTCGATGTGGTGCTGGTCGAGACGGTCGGCGTCGGCCAGTCGGAAACCGCCGTTGCGGACATGGTGGACATGTTCCTGCTGCTGCTGCTGCCGGCCGGCGGCGACGACCTCCAGGGCATCAAGCGCGGCATCGTCGAGCTCGCGGACCTCGTGCTGGTCAACAAGGCGGACGGCGAGCTTGCCGGCCAGGCGGGACGCACGGCGGCCGATTACGAGGCGGCGATGCACCTGCTGCGTCCCTCTACGCCCGGCTGGACGGTCCGGGTGCAGACCTGCTCTGCGCTCACCGGAGCCGGCATCCCGGAGGCGTGGGAGGCGGTCGGCGCGTTCCGCGAGGCGCTGGGCAGGGGACTTGCGGAGCGCCGCACCCGGCAGGCGACCGCCTGGATGTGGAACGAGATCGCCGAGGGCGCGCTGGATGCGCTTCGCCGCGACGACGAGTTGCGCGTGCTTGCCGGGACGCTGGAGCGCGAGGTGGCCGCAGGGCGCGCGGCGCCTGCCGCGGCCGCCCGGCGGCTCCTGGCCCGTTTCCTTGCCGGATCGTAAGGCGGCGGCAAGGTCCCGGTAAGGCCGGCTTCCTATCCTCTGCGGAACGCGGCGATTGCCGCACCGTCAGCGGAAGGGAAGACCTCATGCAAACCAGACTGTCATTTCGCCGGCCGGCCCGGCGCACCGTCGCCGCGATCCTGCTCGGCGGCGCGCTCGCGGCCGGCGGCGCGTTCCATGTGGGCGCGCTCCAGTCCTCCGGCGCGCCCGACGCCGCTTCGGCCGCGCTGCCGAGCCTGGCCGGGACCATCGAGCGGGTAACGCCGGCCGTGGTGAACATCCGTGTTGAGAAGACCATCAAGGCTGAAATGCCGGGAGGGCCGCAGGAGTTCATGCGCCGCTTCTTCGGCGAGCGCAGCCCCTGGAGCGAGCGGGGACCGTGGTCTGAAAAGTGGCGCGACTGGCAGCCGGCAACGGGCGTCGGCTCCGGCTTCGTCGTCTCGGAGGACGGCCACATCGTCACCAACCACCATGTCGTGGAGGGCGCGAAGGAGATCGCCGTCACCTTCCACGACAAGCGCAGGCTGCCGGCCCGCATCGTCGGCGCTGACCCGAAGACGGACCTGGCGCTCCTCAAGGTGGATACGGACGAGCCGCTGGCGCATGTCGCCTTCGGCGACTCCGAGCGGGTCCGGGTCGGCGACTGGGTGGTCGCGGTCGGCAACCCCTTCGGCCTCGGCCATTCGGTGACGGCCGGCATCGTGTCCGCGCGGGGGCGCCAGATCGGCGCGGGCCCCTATGACGACTTCCTCCAGATCTCGGCGCCGATCAATCGCGGCAATTCCGGCGGCCCGGCCTTCAACCTCCAGGGCGAGGTCATCGGTGTGAATACGGCGATCTTCTCGCCGAACGGCGGCAGCGTCGGCATCGGGTTCGCCGTTCCGGCCTCGCTTGCGGGCGACATCGTGGCGGAGCTGAAGGCGGACGGCGCGGTCGAGCGCGGGCGCCTCGGCGTCCGGGTCCAGCAGATGGGCGACGACTTGGCGGCGGGCCTCGGCCTCGACAAGGCCGAAGGCGCGCTGGTCGCCTCGGTCGATCCCTCCGGGCCGGCGGCGGGCGCGGGCCTGATGGCCGGCGACGTGATCCTGGAAGTGGACGGCAAGCGCGTCGGCGAGATGCGCCGCCTGCCGCGCATGATCGCGGCCCGCGACCCGGGCGACACGGTCACGCTCAAATTCTGGCGGGACCGCAAAATGGCGAGCGCGGAGGTCGTGCTCGACGCCCTGCCGGCAAGCGGCAAGGTGGCCGAAGCCGGCGCCACGACGGACGGTTTCGCCGGGCTCGACCTCGGCGAGGCCGACGGCAAGGTCGTGGTCGCGGAAGTGGCCCCCGGCAGCCCGGCCGCCCGCAAGGGCATGCGCAAGGGCGACGTCCTGGTTTCCGTGGACCGGCGCCCGGTCGCGACCCCGGACGATGTGGACCGCATCCTTGCCGAGCTCAAATCGTCCGGCCGCGAGTCCGCGGTCATGCTCATAAGGCGGGAGAACCGGGACCGGTTCGTGGCGTTGCCGCTCGGCGCCGCCTGATCCCGCTCCGGACGCCCGCCGGTTTCTCCTCCCGCCGGCGGGCGTCCGTCTCTTTTCGGTCCCGACCCGTGATAGGATACGGCCCCATGCTCAACATCCTCATCGTCGAAGACGACAGCGAAACGGCGGCCTACACGGCGAAGGGCCTGCGCGAGGAGGGGCATCGCGTCGAGACCGCCGGACACGGCCGCGACGGGCTGGAGATCGCGCTCGGCGGCGGCTTCGACGTGCTGGTCGTGGACCGGATGATGCCGGAAATGGACGGGCTGACCCTGGTTCGCGAGTTCCGTGCGGCCGGCGGGCGCACGCCGGTCCTGTTCCTCACCGCGCTCGGCAGCGTCGGCAACCGGGTGAAGGGTCTGGACGCAGGAGCGGACGACTATCTGGTCAAGCCGTTCGCGTTTGCGGAGCTGCGCGCGCGAATCGAGGCGCTGGCCCGGCGGCGCGCGGCAACTCCGGCCGAGACGGACATCACCATAGGCGACCTTGAAATCCACCGCCTGGAACGCAAGGTTTACCGAGGCGGAAAACCGCTGCCCGCGCCGCTCAAGCCCAAGGAATTCCGCCTGCTGGAAGTGCTGGCCGAACATGCCGGACGGGTCGTGACGCGGACCATGCTGCTGGAGGAGGTCTGGGACTTCAGCTTCGATCCCGGCACCAATGTGATCGACGCCCAGATATCGCGGCTCAGGGCCAAGATCGACAAGGGCTTCGACCGGCCGTTGCTGCACACCGTAAGGGGCGTCGGATACCGCCTTGCGTCCGACTGACCTGCTGCGCACCTCGGCCTTCCGGCTGACCCTGGTCTATCTGGCCGTGCTGGCGGTCTTCGCCTTCGCCGGCTTCCGTTTCCTCTACAGCGAATCGCTCGAGGCGCTGCAGTTCGAGAGCCGGCAGACGGTCGCAGCGGAACTGGAGGGCCTGGCGGAGCATTACCGGGCGTTCGGGGCGGGGCGGCTACGCGCGGTCATCGAAGGGCGAACGAGGTTCGAGGACCGCTCGCTTTACCTCCTTATGGACCGCTGGGGGCGGAAGGCGGCCGGCAATCTCGGCGCCTGGCCCGGGACGGTGCGGAAAGCGGGCCGATGGCATGAGTTCCACTATCGGCGCGTCCATGGCGAGGAACCGTCCCGCCGGCATACGGCCCGCGCCTACGTCTCCGAGCTTCCGGGCGGCTACCGGCTGCTGGTCGGCCACGACATCGAGGAGGAGGTGGCGCTGAGCCGCCGGATCGTCGTGTTCGGCGCCGCGGCCGGGGGCCTGATCCTGCTGGCCGGGCTTGCGGCGGGCATCCTGGTGTCGCGCGACCTGCGCCGGCGGGTCGAGGCGGTTGACGAGACCGGCCGCCGGATCATGCAGGACGGCGACCTGTCGCGGCGGGTGCAGGTGACCGGACGGGGCGACGAGTTCGACGACCTCGCGACGAGCGTCAACCGGATGCTGGCGCGCATCGAGCTGCTTATGAGCGAACTGCGCGAGGTGACAGACAATATCGCCCACGACCTGCGCCGCCCGCTGGCCCGGCTGCATGCGCGGCTGGAAGACGTGCTG
>JAJEAZ010000390.1 GCA_022824105.1 Alphaproteobacteria bacterium | reverse complement strand
ATACCAGCGGCATCGACTTCGGACTCATACCGGCGGTGCCGGGTTACGACTCATGGGAGATGACGCTCCACCGTCGCCCCGGCCCCCGAGCCGGGGCCCATCTCCGGTTCTCTCGGAGGCCTCGAACGGCTCGTCCTGTTCTTCACCGGCTGCGGCAGCCTCAAGTGTCGGAGATGGGCCCCCGCCTTCGCGGGGGCGACGAAAAGGGGCGCCGCCATCGGTTCCGATCGACGACCGCCGGTATTACACACGCCTCACGCGGTCAAGGTAACCGCTCCGTGGCGTCGTCCTGCTCGCAGTGTTCGTGTCCTACATGGCGTGGATGTTGTTTACACGATGATGTCGCTCGATTCACGATTCTCGCCGACACGGCGAGTTGGACCCGGAGGCGGAACAGCCCTCTCCCGTCGTTCGCCATTATTCAACGGTGCAGGCGCTTGCAGGGAGCGAAGAGGATGTGCGCCTGAGAAGTGCGGAGGAGAAAACGGGCGGTTCCGATCTCGGTCGGTGCGCTGCCGCCTCCGGATCGCCCGAGGTATCGCGACCGCAGTTCACGGTCGCTGACTACGGCACTCGCGCGGCACACGCTCCGGAAACAGTACTCAGGCTTCGGATGCCTCGATCCAGTTGAACAGATCCAATCCTCCGTCGACTCTCAACGTCGCGCCCGTGACATAAGGGGTGAGATCGTTGGACAGCAGCGCTGCGGCCGTCGCAGCGATTTCATCCGCCCGGCCAGGACGCCGCAGCGGAATCCGACCGATCAGCCGATCGAACCCGGCGTCGGGCTTGAAGCCGCCGCCCGGAATCGCGCCCGGGGCAAGCGCGTTCACCCGAATGCCGCGCGGTCCATAGTGCCGGGCCAGCTCCTTCACGATCATGGTCACTCCCGCTTTCGCGGAGGAATAGTGAGGCAGGTTCCGGGGTGTCGCTTCGTGCAATGACGTGATGAATAGCATGCATCCGGCAATGCCATGGTCCGCCATCGTCTGTCCGATGTCCCGCGCCAGGAAGAACCCCGAACGAAGGTTGACGGCGAGCATGGCGTCGAACGCTTCCTCCGAAACGCTGGCAACCGTGTCGGCCTCCTGACGCGGCGGACACGCCGAGTGGACGAACAATGAAACGGGCACGCCGCCGCCCCACGCCCTGACGTCCTTCCAGCCGTCCGGTCGCGACAGATCGCAGGTCAACGCAGTGGCTGAGCCGCCACCCGCCGCGATCTCCTGCACCGCGGCCGAGACCGCTTCTCCTGCAATGTCGACCATCACGACATGCGCGCCTTCGTCGGCCAGTCGACGCGCAATCGCCGCACCCAGATTCGAGGACGCCCCTGTGACCAGGGCGGTCGCACCCGTAAACAATTTCAAGCTTCAGCACTCCCACGTTGGTTTCCAACCGGCCCGCGCTTCGGCCCGGGTCGCCAAGCCCGTCGCGCTCCATCCGAAACCAGTGATTGCGGACTCGTGCGAGCGGCTGCGCTGGCGACTCGACATCCCCGAGGGTTCAGCGCCGTACGCGCGCCGCAGGGCCATGGTGGGATCCGTCAACGACCAAATCAAGCGCTCCGGCGATTCCCGCAACTCTCCATGCGCGGCATCGATGCCGTCGGTCTCGAACGGGTCGGTGACGATGGTCAACAGAGCTTCGAGACGACGCGGTGCGCCGTCATCGGGTCGAGCGACGTGCCTCAGGCGCGGCGGAGGTTGATCCAGTTCGCGAAGAGGATGAAGGCGGCGCCGGCGCCGAGGAAGGGATCGACCGCTTCGTCGTAGACCGCCCAGGCGACGACGGCAGCGAGCGGCAGGCGCAGAAAGTCGAGCGGCGAGACGACGGCAACGTCGCCGTATCTCAGTGCCATGCTGAGGCAGACGTGAGACGAGAGCCCCGTCAGCCCGATGAGGACGAGCCACGGCAGCAGCGGTGCGGAGGGGAAGACGAGATCGCCGGCCGAGAGGGCGGCGCCGATCGGCATCTGGACGACGTTCATCCACCATACGACCGCGAGGGCCGATTCGCCCTGCATGAGGCTGCGGGTGATGACGTAGGTGATGGCGTATCCAAGCGCCGCGCCGAGCACGATGATCGAGGCGGCGTCGATGATTGCAACACCCGGACGGAGCAGGACGAGAATGCCCGCAAAGCCGAGGGCGATCGCGAAAGCACGCATCCGGGTCATCCTTTCGCCCAGGAATATGGTCGCCATCAGCGCGGCCCAGATCGGGGCAGAGAACTCGATGGCGAACACTTCGGCAAGCGGAAGGACGCCGAGACCGAAGAACCAGCACCACTGCGCCGCGAAGTGCACCGAGTTGCGGGCGATGTGGCCCTTGAGGCGCGTCGTGCGCACGGCGACGAAGCCCGCCCGCGCCGCAAACGGGAGGAGGAGGGCGAGGCAGATGGCATTGCGGTAGAGCGCCATGTGGTGGGGCTGAAGCTCGGGCGAGAGTTCGCGGGCGGCGATGCCCATGAGGAGCATCGAGGTCAGCGTTCCGCAGGTCCAGGCGATCGCGAGAGGAAGCGAGGCGGGGCGACCCGCCTCGTCGTCAGCGCACGAGCCGGCTCGTTGTCGTCTCGACGGACATTCTCCAAATTGGTTTCTCGACCGCGACCACCCGGGAGACTCCGGGATGCGGTCCACGGACTACGGACCCGACACCTGGGGGACCCCCGGAACTAACCCGAAGTTCCATCCTTGGCCAAGAACAAGAGGCTGATATGACTGCCATTCGACAGATTTCAGTTGCGGGTTACTGGGTACACTACGGCCGAACCCCCAGCTAGAACGACTTGAACACCACGCTCGGCAGCCACAGCGCCAGCCCCGGGAACCAGTACACCAGCGCCAGCACCACCAGTTCCAGGAGGATGAACGGGATCACGCCGCGATACATGTCCGCCAGCTTGATCTCCGGCGGGCTGATGCCGCGCAGGTAGAAGATGGCGGGCGCCATCGGCGGCGTCAGGTAGCTGGTCTGGATGACGATCAGGAACATGATGCAGAACCAGACGTCATCGACGCCCATCTTGCGCAGCACCGCGACCGCCACCGGGATGATTATGAGCACGATGGAAATCAGGTCGAGCACGAAGCCGGCGATGAAGGCGATGAACAGCAGGATGAAGATGGTCGCGGTCGGGGAGAGGTTCGCCGCCGCCAGCAACCCTTCCACGGCGCTGATGCCGCCGAGCGCGACGAACACGCCGGCGAACATGGTCCCGCCGAGCAGGATGGTCAGGATCATCGCCGTCACCTGCAAGGTCTTCATGAACGCGGCGTGCAGGGTGGCGACGTTGAAGCGGCCGTACACGACGGTCAGGATGACGGTGCCGATGGCGCCCATCGCCGCCGCCTCGGTCGGCGTCGCCCAGCCGAGCATGATCGTGCCGAGCACGGCGAAGATGAGCACCAGCGGCGGCATCATCGCCGTCGCGGTGATGTAGATCCGCTGGGCCAGGGGCGGATCGTCGTCGCTCGGCGGCAGGCGCGGCCCGTCCCCGGGCTTCAGCATGCACCGCACCAGGATGTAGAGCACGTAGGACAGCGCGAGCAGCAGGCCCGGGAACAGCATGCCGACGAACAGGTCGCCCACCGACACGTCCGCCACCGGACCGAGGATGACCACCACCACCGACGGCGGGATGATGGTGCCGAGCGAGCCGCCCGCGCAGATGGTGCCGGAGATGAGGCCCTTGTCATAGGCGTAGCGCAGCATGATCGGGATGGCGAGCAGGCCGACCACCGACTCGGTCGCCCCCACCACGCCGCTCGCCGCGGCGAACACCACGCACAGCAGCACGGTGCCGACCGCCAGGCCGCCCGGCAGCCGGCGGGTCCACAGGTGGATGGCCTCGAACAGGCGCTCGGCGATGCCGGAGCGCTCCAGCATCACGCCCATGAAGACGAACAGCGGCACGGCGGCCAGCACATAGTAGGAGGCGACGTCGTCCACCTTGGCCACGAGCTGATAGACGAGCGCGTCGCCGAAGCGGTAGTAGCCGAAGATGACGGCGATTCCCATCAGCGACCACGCCACCGGGAATCCCATGAAGATGGCCACCATCAGGGCCGGGAACATCATGAGGCCGATGCCGAGGGTCACAGCTCGACTCCATGCGGCTCGAAGCCTTCCTCCCGGGCAAGGCCGAGCAGCACGCGCGCCGACCTGACCAGTTCGGCGAACGCCTGCAGGCACAGCACCGCGAAGGCGACGACCCAGACCGTCCTGAACGGCCAGATCACCGGGTTCCAGGCGGATTCGCCGGAGACCTCGCCGCTTTCGAATGCCTCATGGGCGTATTCGCCGAGTCCGAAAGTCACCCAGAGCGCGCCCGGCAGCATCAGGAACAGGAAGCCGCAGATGTCCACGGCCGCCCGGCCCTTCGGCCCGATATTGTCGTAGATGAAGTCGACGCGGATGTGGCCGCGCTCCTTCATGCAATAGGCCATGCCGCACAGGTAGCAGGTGCCCGCCAGCATGTAGCCCACCTCATAGGCCCAGAAGGTCGGCGCGTCGAACAGGTGGCGCGCCAGCACCTCATAGACCATGGACAGGATGAGCGGCGCCATGACCCAGGCGCCGACCACGCCGAGAGACTGGGAGAGGCGCTCTATTCCCCGGATGAGGGCAACCATGCCGTGTCATTCCTCATCGGTGAAGCGAGCGCGGGGCCCCGGCCGCGGCGGCCGGGATGACCGCGAAGGGAGCCGGGCGGGCCTCGCGGCCCGCCCGTTCGTCCGCCACTAGCGGTAGCGGTGCGCCTCGGACCACGTCGCGGCGTAGTCCTGCTGGCTCTGCCAGACGCGCGCGAACCACTCGTTCTCGGCGGCCTGCTTGGCGGCCCACTCTTCCGTGGCGGTCCTGGCCTTGGCGATGAAGTCCGCGTCGAGGTCCACGACCTCGTTGCCGCCCTTCAGGAAGTTCTGGAAGGATGGCGCGTCCTGGTGGCCGATTTCCATCCAGAAGTTGAACGTCATGCGCTCGCCCGCGCGCTGAAGCAGCATCTTGTTGCGGTCGGAGAGCTTTTCCCAGACATCCTTGTTGATCTGGCACTCATGGAACGCGGTCGGCTGATGGATTCCGGGCACGACGATGTATTTGGCGATCTTCTCGTAGCCGGCCGACTCGTTCATCCACGGCGTGCCCCACTCGATGCCGTCCACCACCTTGCGCTCGAGCGCCGGATAGACCTCGGCGCCGGGCAGAATGACCGTGGATGCGCCCAGCGTCTGCGCGATCTCGGCCCAGGCGCCGGAGGTGCGCACCTTCATGCCCTCATAGTCGGCCAGCGAGGCCACGCGCTTGTGGCTGTGCATGAACACCTCGGGGGGCGCGGAGCCGCAGGGAATGGAGGCGATGTCGAACTTGGCCATGCGCCATTCCATCAGCAGGTCGGCGCCGCCGCCGCGGAACATCCAGTGGACCATCTTCTCGTGTTCCATGGTGCCGGCGAAGCCGCCGAACAGCACGCCGGTCCGGTCGACGCCCCAGTCGTAGCCGGCCCAGTTATGGCTGATCTCCGCGACGCCCTTGCGCACGGTGTCGGTCACCTTGAGCGCCTTGCCGAGCGTGCCGCCCGGGAACACCTCGACCTTGATCTCGCCATTGGTGAGGAACTCGATCTCCTTGGCGATGCCCTTGGCGGTGTATTCGAGCAGCGGCCCGCCGCCCCACGGCGTTGCCATGCTCCACTGCTGCTCCGCGCTCGCAGGCGCGCCGGTTACGCCGAGGCCGACGAACAGCGTTGCGGCCGCAGCGATTGTCGATTTGGTTCTCATTCTGGCTTCCCCCACTGTGTCGTTGCCGTGCGCGCAGGCCGCGCAAGGGGCGCGGAAGCGGCGATTGTCGATTCCCCGCATCGCTGCGGCAGTTAGGACCATACCCTTGCATGTGTCAAATCGCGGCGCGGGGCGTCCGGTATCGTCCCTGCCGCGCTCGCGCGCTAGTCTCCATTCCATGCCAAGCGAAAAGATCGTCCTCTACGAGAACCTGCGCGCGTGCAGCTACACGCCGTTCTACCTGGCGCAGCTCGCCGGGCTGTTCGAGGCCGAGGGGCTGGAGGTGGACCTCCGGCTCTCGCCCTCGCCGCCGGAGACGGCCCAGGGCCTGATCGAGGGGCGCGCGGATGTCTCCTTCGGCGGGCCGATGCGGGTCGCCCTGCACCATGACGCCGCCCGTGCGCGCGGGGAGGCGAGCCCGCTGGTCTGCTTCGCGCAGGTGGTGGCGCGCGACCCGTTCATCCTGGTCGGCCGCGAGCCCAACCCGCAATTCCGCTTCGAGGACCTGGTCGGCCCGCGCATCGGCGTGGCCACCGACGTGCCGACGCCCTGGCTGACGCTCTATGACGATCTCGACCGGGCCGGCATCGACCCCGCCACGCTGACGCGCGCGCCGGACGCCTCCATGGCCGAGAACGCCGAGGCGCTGAAACGGGGCGAGATCGACGTCGTGCAGCTGTTCGAGCCGCATGCCGAGCGCCTGGTCTCCGGCGGGCACGGGCATGTCTGGCACCGGTTCTCGGTGCGCGGCGACATCGCCTTCACCACCTTCTACACGACCCGGCGTTTCGCCGCCGAGCGCCGCGGAGCCTGCATGGCGCTGACCCGCGCCATCGCCGCGGCGCTCGCGCGCATCCACGAGACGGAGCCGGGGGAAACCGCCGCCCTTGTCGGCCCGGCCTTCTTCCCCGACCTGCCGCCGGAGGGCTTCGCGCGCATCGTGGCGCACTATCGGGAAGCCCGCGTGTGGCCGCGCAGCACCGCGCTCCCGGTCGCGGCCTATGCCCGGCTCAAGGCGGCGCTCCTGGCGGGCGGGCTGATCGCCCGGGACGTGCCCTATGACGATGTGGTCGATGCCGCGCTGTCGGACCCCGGAGCCGGGTCGTGAGCGGCGGAATTCCGGTCATCGACATCGCGCCCTTCCTGAACGGGCGGGACAAGCCGGCGGTCGCCCGCGCCGTGGCGGAGGCCTGCGAGCGCATCGGCTTCCTCATCCTCTCCGGCCACGGCCTCGATCCCGGGGTCGTCGAGCGGGCGTTCGAGCGGTCCCGGGCCTTCTTCGACCTGCCGCGCGCCTGGAAGGACCGCTGGCATCCCACCGGCCCCTCGCGCCAGCGGGGTTTTCACGGCTTCGCCACGCGAGGCCTCGCCTACACGCTGGGCGAAGACGCGCCGCCGGACCTGCGCGAGACCTTCTTCCTCGGGCCGGTGGACGACCACCGGGCGTATTTCGCGGGCCTGCCGGAGGCGGCCAACGCCTATGCGCCCAACATCTATCCCTCCGAGCCGTCGGGCGCGGCCGAGGCGCTGGTCGCGATCTACCGGGCCTGTGAGCGGCTCTCGGCGGACCTCATGCGCATCTTCGCGGTGGCGCTGGAACAGCCGGAGGACTGGTTCGCCGGCTGTATCGGCCGCCATTTCTCCATCCTGTCGAGCCACCATTACCCGGCGCTCCGCGAGCCGCCGAAGCCGGGCCAGCTCCGCACCGGCGCGCATACCGATTTCGGCGCGCTGACGATCCTGGCGATGACGGATGCCGAGGGCGGCCTCGAAGTGCGGATGCCGGACGGCGCCTGGCAGCCGGTCCGCCCGCCGCCCGGAACGCTCGTCGTCAATCTCGGCGACATGATGGCCCGCTGGACCGACGGGCGCTGGACCTCGACGCTTCACCGCGTCGCCAATCCGCGCGACCTGAACAGCGCGCGTTCGCGCCGGCAGACCATCGGCTATTTCATGCATCCCGACTATGACGCGCCGATCCGGGCCGTGCCGTCCTGCGTGCCGGCGGGCGAGGCGCCGAAATTCCCGCCGATCTCCGCCGGCGAGCACATCGCCATGAAGATCGCCGCAAGCCACGAGGGCGCGGCCGTCGCCGAAACGCCGGATTAGGGCCGCCCTGGATACCGCGACGATTACCGGGGCGCGCAGGCCTCGATGGCGGCCATGAACCTGTCCTTCGCGCCGGGGCCGCGGGCGAAGGGGCTGATGATCGGCAGGTCGAGGCCGGAGGCGCGGTAGGCCTCCAGCCTCTCCCGGCATTCTCCCGGCGCGCCGACAATGCCGGTCGCGGCGATCATCTCGTCGGTGACGGCGCGCTCGGCCGCCGCCCGGTCGCCGGCGGCCCAGGCCCGCGCGATTTCGGCCGTCTCGTCCGGGAAGCCGCTTTCGGCGATCAGCCGGTTGTAGCGGGGGAAGAAGCCCGCATAGAAGGCGAGGCCGGGCCGGGCGGCGGCGAAGGCTTCGCCGCGGTCCGCCGAAACGCTCGCGGGCAGGAGCGACGAAATCTCGACCGCAGCCGGGTCGCGCCCGGCGCGGGCGGCCCCGGCGGCGATGTGGGTGCGCGCCCTCGCCGCCGTCTCGAGCGTGCCGCGGGTCAGGATCAGGCCGTCCGCCACCTCGCCGCAAAGCTCCAGCATCTTCGGGAAGAGCGCGGACAGGTAGATCGGGAGATCGTCCCGGAACGGCCGGAACCAGAGATCGAAGCGCTCGATCCGGA
>JAJEAZ010000398.1 GCA_022824105.1 Alphaproteobacteria bacterium | reverse complement strand
GGTCGCAGGCTATTTCTCCCCGGCGGACGAGGAACTGGCATTCGACAATCCCGTCCGCCGCTTCGCCCGGACATGAGGAGCTGACGGAATGGCGCGGATCGCATTTATCGGGGTCGGCAATATGGGCGGGCCCATGGCCCGTAATCTCATGCAGGCCCAGCATGCCGTGACCGCCTACGACCCTGTGGAGGCGGCGCTGGCCGATATTGTGGAGGCAGGCGCCGCGCGGGCGGCCTCGGCGGCCGCGGCCGTCGATGGCGCGGACGCGGTCGTCACCATGGTCCCGGCGGGGCCGGAAGTACGCGATGTCTATCTGGGCGGGGGCGAAGTCCTGGAGGCGGCGGCGCCGGGCACCTTGCTCATCGACTGCTCGACCATCGATGTCGCCACCGCCCGCGATGTTGCCGGGGAAGCGGCGGCGCGGGGCTTCGAGATGGTCGATGCGCCGGTTTCGGGCGGCACCGGCGGGGCCGTCGCCGGCACGCTGACCTTCATGGTCGGCGGGCCGGATGCGGCCTTCGCAAAGGCCCGCCCGATCCTGGAGCATATGGGCGCGCGGATCGTCCACTGCGGCCCGGCCGGCAACGGCCAGGCGGCGAAGGTCTGCAACAACATGATGCTGGCGATCAGCATGCTGGGCGTCTGCGAGGGGTTCACGCTCGCCGACAATCTGGGCCTCGATCGCCAGACGCTCTTCGACGTGGTCGCGAATTCGTCGGGCCAGAGCTGGGCGGTGACGAGCTACTGCCCAGTGCCCGGCCCGGTGCCGGCCTCGCCCGCCAATAACGGCTTCCAGCCGGGATTTACCGCCGACATGATGGTCAAGGACCTCAGGCTCGCCAGGGACGCCGCCATGAAGAGCGGCACCGGCACGCCGATGGGCGCGCTGGCCGAGGCGCTGATGGCGCTGCATGTGGCCGGGGGCAACGGCCCGCGCGACTTTTCCTCGATCATCGAGATGGTTCGCCGCTGACCGGCGGCGCCGCGCGGGGCGGCCCGCTTGATCCGCCGCAGCCCGGACAGTAAAGGGCGAGGGCGAAAGGATTATGTCCTCCATGACTTTTGACGGGTCGGCGGAACGGACGGTGCTCGTCACCGGTGGCAGCCGGGGTATCGGCGCGGCAATCGCCGAGCGGCTTGCGCGCGACGGCTGGTCGGTTGCGCTGAACTATGCCGCCAGCGCGGCCGCGGCCGATGCGGTCGCCGACCGTATCCGGGAAGCCGGAGGCAGGGTTCGCACGATCCGGGCCGATGTTTCCGACGCGGCGGATGTGCGCGGCCTGTTCGCCGAGATCGACAGGGAAATGCCGCGCCTGGAAGGGCTGGTGAACAATGCCGGTATCGCCTCGCCGCTCGGCAACTTCACCGATATCGACGACGCGGCGATGGTGCGTGTCGTATCGATCAATGTCACGGGCGCCATGCTGGTCGCGCGCGAGGCGGCCCGGCGGATGATGCGCTCGCGCGGCGGGGCGGGCGGCATCATCGTAAATCTGGGCTCGCCGGCCTTCCGGCTCGGCAATCCCGGCGAACTCGTCGCCTACGCCACAACCAAGGGCGCGATTGCCTCGCTGACCATCGGGCTCGCGCGCGAACTCGGGGCGGAAGGCGTCCGGGTGAACACGCTGGCGCCGGGCCTCATTCCGACCGACATGGCCGAGGGGCGCGATATCGGGAAGCTGCTGGCGGGGGTGCCGATGGGACGGCTCGGCACCGTCGAGGAAGTGGCCGAAGCGGCGTCGTGGCTGATGTCGGAGAAGGCCGGCTATGTGAGCGGCACGACGCTCGACGTAACGGGCGGCAGATAACCGCCGCCGGAAGGGGAAAGACGGTGAAGACGGTCGTCAACAGCTGGAACGAGTGGGATCCGCTGCGCCATGTCGTCGTCGGGCGGGCGGACGGCTGCTGCATTCCGCCGGCCGAACCGGCGAGCGATCCGAAAATCCCGCTGGACAGCGACATGCGCGGCGTTCACGGGCCCCGCTCGCAGGAGACCGTGGACCGGGCCAACGAGCAGCTGGACGCCTTCGCCGCCATGCTGGAGACGCGCGGCGTCCGGGTCGACCGTCCGGACCCGATAGACTTCAACCGGGCCATCGCGACCCCGGACTGGAGCCACGGCTCGATGTTCGGCTGCCAGCCGCCGCGCGACGTGCTGCTGACGGTCGGCTCGGAGATACTCGAGGCGACCATGTCCTACCGCTCGCGCTGGTTCGAGTATCTCTGCTACCGGCCCCTGCTGCGGCGCTTCTGGGACGAGGACCCGAACATGCGCCACGAAGCGGCGCCGAAGCCGCGCCTCACGGACGCCTCCTACAAGCCGGACTATCTCTCCGACGACATCACCATCGAGGAACGGCTGGAGATGGTGGCGGCGCGGGACTTCGTCACCACGGAAGCGGAGCCGCTGTTCGACGCGGCCGACGTGCTGCGCTTCGGGCGCGACCTGTTCGTCCAGCACGGCTTCACGACCAACCTCACCGGAATCGAGTGGCTGCGCCGGCACTTCCCGGACCACCGCGTCCACGCGCTCAACTTTCCGGGCGACCCCTATCCGATCCATATCGACGCGAGCTTCACCCCGCTCCGGCCGGGCCTCGTCCTCAACAATCCGGAACGCCGCCTGCCGGACGAGCAGCGCGAGATTTTCAACCGCAACGGCTGGGAGATCGTCGATGCCGCCCGCCCGGCGCATAACAGCCCGCCGCCGCTCTGCTATTCCAGCGTGTGGCTGTCGATGAACGTACTGGTGCTGGACCCGAAGACGGTCTGCGTGGAGGCGAGCGAGGTCCACCAGATGGACCAGATCGACCGGCTGGGCATGGAGGTGGTCCCGGTGCCGTTCCGCGACGCCTACGCCTTCGGCGGCGGCCTGCATTGCGCGACCACGGACGTCTATCGCGAAGGCGGTTGCGAGGACTATTTCCCGAAATGCTGAGGCGGCCCTCCAACCGTCGCCCCCGCCCGCCCGCCCGCCTGCCCCCGCTGCCGGCGTTTCCTGAAAAACCGCCGGCAGTTTCATTTTTGTTCCCGCCGGGGCTTGACATTTGGCGGTATGGTGTAGAATGAAAGTAGAGAGAGGCGGCTTCCGGGGCCGCCTTTCGGCGTTTCTGCGGAAAGCGACCGGCTGGGGGCCGAAAAAGCCCCCGGCGTGAGCAAGCGCGAGAGGTGCGTGCG
>JAJEAZ010000152.1 GCA_022824105.1 Alphaproteobacteria bacterium | reverse complement strand
GCCCGTGTCGTCGAGCCCGTAGCGGCCGACCGTATAGACCAGCTCGAAGGTCTGGAGGCTGCGGACCTCGACCGGGTCGCCCGGGCGGAGCTCCGCATAGCCGTAGAGCACCGGGTCGGCGCCCGGCTGCACCGCCGGCCAAGCTTCGCCCATCATCTCGTCCGCAAGCGGCCCGTCCCTGAATTCCTTCATCCTCGGCTCCCGGTTTCCGGCAGTGCGGGGGTTCCCGCGACGCTCCTCGCAGCCCGACTCATAGCCGACCCGCGCGCGCCGGCAAAGGCGGCATGCCGGAGCCTTCGTCGGTCCGCGCTTCGGGATCAGGCCAACGTATCGACCAGTTGCGATTCGACGATTCTGCGATCCCGGGTCAGAAGCGTAGCGCCGGTCACCCGGGCGGTTGCAACCAGAATGCGATCTGCCGGATCGCGATGAAAGAAGTCCGGTAACGAAGCCAGCTCGGCCGCCACCGCCGGCGAGATTCCCTGTCGCCGCACCAGTGGGCGCGCGACTGCCTTTTCCAGCCACTCCCGCAGAGGAATCGCCAGGCGAATGCGGCCCAGGTCGTGCAGCATCGCCACTTCCCACAGCGAAATATCGGAGACCAGCAGTGGTGAGTCCGCATTTGCGGACGCGATCGCCTCCCGCTGTTGCCGGGACAGCCGATCGCGGTCTCCATGCCACCAGAGCAGTATATGCGTGTCCAGCAGCGCCCTCACCGCTTCAGGCTGTCCCAGCGGTCCTCCGGAAATACCGGCTCAACGATGTCGTCGAGAATAACAACCGTTCCCTCCAGTTCGGTCTGGGGGTACCGTTCGTTCTCGCCGGTCGCGCGAGTCAACTCTGCAACCGGCCGCCCGCGTTTCAGGATCACGACCCGTTCGCCCGTCTCGTGTACGCGGTCGAGAATGGCGAGGCATCGCGCCTTGAAGTCGGATGCGTTGATTGCCGTCATCTGACTAGTGTTCGTGACTGGTCGGATGATGTCAAGATTGGCAGCCGCCCGCGGCGGCGGCCGCGAAGGTGTCAGGCTGGAGGAGCAGGCGCTAATCGCCGAGACCGGCTGCTTGACATGTCCGGCGCGCGCTCCGATATTGCGGACACGGTTGGGAAGGCTGTGGTTCTCACGGTCTGCGGGGCGCGCTGCACCCCCCGGCCGTTATTCTTCGCAAGCGCGCCCTATTATTATGTATCTGCCCTATTTGGACGGTTCAGGCTCGGTCCAGAATCCCAACGAACGCTATTTTAGAGCACGATCCATTCGGCTTGAAACAGTGTCGTTTGTATAGCCTTAACCGTCACCCCGGCCCCCGAGCCGGGGTCCAGCCTCGGTTCTGGCGGCAGCCTCAGCGGTTGAGCCGGCTCTCCACCGGCAGCGGCGGCATCGAGAGTCATGGATGGACCCCGGCTCGGGGGCCGGGGTGACGAATGAGGTCAAGGACCGACGCTACCCGCCAAATGCAGTCGTTTCAGTTGGAATGGATCATGCTCTAAACCGGACAGCAGTGGACTTGTTCCGGGCATGACGTTTCGCAGGGGGGCCTCCTGCACGGCGAGGCCGCGCCCGACGGAAGGGCGTGGAGCGGCAACCGGGCGACGAAAAGGGGGCGCGGTGATGCGAAGGGAAGCCGACGCAGCCGCCGGCAGCGCTTCAGCATAATCGTCTTGGCCGGAACCCGACTCTGCGTTGGGGTGCGGCCTCCAGTGTTTGCAGGAGCAGGTTTGTCGCCATAGGCTCTTGCAGCACTACCATTTCAGGGTTTCGTTATGGTTCGCCCTGCCGACCCACCGCAGAGAGAGGAAAAATATCAATGGCCTCGACGCAAGACCGTCTCAAACAGCTTATCGACGAACATCTGGACCTCGGCCGCGACCCCGATTTCGACGCTCAGTTGGGTGATTCCGGGGTGTCTTCCGTGGACGCGGTCGCCTTCTTCAAGGAGGTCAACCGGGAGTTCTCCCTTGCTCTGCAGGCTGAGGATTGCCTGCAGTTCAAGACGCTGGGGGAGCTTGTGACCTATATCGACGCCCGTGCCGGCTGAACTCTTCCCGTCGATCGGGGGCGTCTGACCGTCTGCCCCTGCTGACGCACGGACGGAATCAGCCGCCTCCGCGTTCGGGGGCGGCTGATTTCTTGTGCGGCGCATCGCCGGCTATTGCCGATATCCGTTCCCTGCCCGAACAGCAGGAATGAGGGAAACCGACCTTGCCTGCCATGAAAACGGAAACCGAGTGGATAATACCCGAGCCGCTGTCGGTCTTCGAAGTACGTCTCGATGACCGCACCGTCACCACTATCCGGCAGCACGGAAATGCGTCGGGACCGCGGCTGGTTCTGAGTCACGGCAACGGGCTTGCGGTCGATCTCTATTTTCCGTTCTGGTCACTGTTCGCTGACGATTACGAGCTGATCGTCTACGACATCAGGAACCATGGCTGGAATGGCGCCGATCGGCTGAGCGACCACAATATTCCCACCCTGATTCACGATCATGACGTCATTCTTGACATGGTTGACCGCATCTATGGGAACAAGCCGACGGTTGGCGTCTTTCATTCCCTTTCCACGATCATCCCTCTTCTTTCGTTCTCCAGACTCTACTCGGCTCTGGTTCTGTTCGACCCGCCGCTCTGCAAGCCCGGCGCGAGCCAGGTCGAGCTCCATTCGGCTGCCGAGCAGATGGCCAGGAGGATCCGGAATCGAGGAGACCGGTTCAAGACAAGAGAGGAGTTTTCCGACTTTCTTCAGTACATCCCGACCTTCTCGCGGGTCGTTCCCGGCGTGCGGGAACTCATGGCGGAGACCACGCTTCGGCCGGCTGAAGACGGGGAAGGGTACGAGCTTCGGTGCCCGCCCGACTACGAAGCGCAATTGATGGACTATGCGAGAAGTTTCTTTCCCCTTATCGATCTGGACTTTGTCCCCTGTCCGATCAAGATTATCGGGGCCGATCCGACCCTTCCCTATTCATACTTGCCGACCCTGGACTCGTCCCTGCAGTTTAGCGACGTGGTCAAGGTGGACTATGATTTCATTCCCGATGCGACGCATTTCCTCCAGCTTGAAAGGCCGCGGGAATGCGCCGCAATAGTCCGCGAGTTTCTCGACCGGAACGAATTGTCCTAGCCCGAAGCCGCCCGGTCCTGGAACCTGATCCAGTGGCGTCGGCGCTCGAACGGGTAGTCCGGCAGCGAAGTCCGGCGGCGGCTTTCGCCCGCGAAGAGCCCCGCGAAGGACAAGGCGAGCCCCGCCTCATAGGCCCTGGCGACCGCGCCCACGAAGCCGTCGTCGCCCAGGCTGGCCAGAACCACCGGCAGGCGAGCGCTGCCGTTCGCGTCCGGGGCCCCGTCAGACCCTGTCCCCGGTGCGGCGCCCGGGCCGATCTCGACTATCACGCCGGCGCCGGCCGCGGCCAGCGTACCGACGCAGTTGTCGGAGGGTTCCGTTCCGGTCGCCGCGCGCTGGCGCCAATACGCCCCGTCCCGTAGCTCATCGGGCCCGAGCGCGCGGCCCGACACGCTGTCGATCAGTGTCAGGAGCGGCGGGTTCACCGCGATTTCGGCTTGTTCGGCGCCGGGATCGTCGAGGCCGGCAGCCAGGAGCAAGCCATCCTCAAGCCCGAGCACGCCGGCGGCCTGCGCGGCCGCAAGCTCTCCTGCCCCGTGGCCGAGCACGATGCTCGGCTGCACGCCGACGCTCGACCAGAGCGCCGTGAGCGCGCATTCGAGCGCATAGGCCGCGGACCGCTCCCACTGCGGTTGGACCCGCTCTCCTCCCGAGCCCGACCGGGCGAACATCGCGTCCAGCAGCGAGGCGCCGCGCGCGTCGCGAAGCGCCTCATCGCAACGGTCGAGAACCGCCCGCACGACCGGCTCGCTCCTGTACAACGCCTCACCCGTTCCGGCCCATCCGTTTCCGTGGCCGGCATAGGCGAAAGCAACGGCTCCCGCGGGCGCTGTCGGTTCGGACCCCCTGTCGGCCTCCACAAGCGCCCGCAGGCCCCCGCGCAGCGCCTCGCAGTCGGCGAACACCAGGGCCGCGCGGTGGTCGAAATGGCTCCGTCCCGTGCCGGCGGTCCACGCTATGTCGGACAGCGCCGCATCGGACGCCGCATCTTCCGATGCAAGCACCGACTGCCGTTGGTCGAGCCATGCAAGATAACGGTCCGCCAGCTTCCGGAGCGATGTATCAGACTTGCCGGAGAGCGGCAGAATCCGCGTTCCGCGCGCAACAAGGCCGTCGTCCGCCTGCAGCGGCTCCGCGGCGGCATCCATCGGCGGGACGCAGACCGGTCGCGGCGCGCCATCCGGACCGGGCCGGTCGTTTTCCGGGTCGCCGTATCCCTCCACCACGACATGCGCGTTCGTTCCCGAAATTCCGAAGGCGCTGACCCCGGCCCGCAGCGGACGGTCCGGCCGGCGCGGCCAGTCCGTTGCCTCGGACACCACCTTCACGGGCAGCCGGTCCCAGTCCAGATGCGGGTTCGGGTCCCGAAAATGCAGATGCTTCGGGATCACGCCATGGCGCATGGCCAGGACAACCTTGATCAGCGAGGCGATTCCCGCCGCCGATTCGAGGTGCCCTATATTGGTCTTGACCGAGCCGATCAGCAGCGGCCGGTCCTTCTCGCGTCCCCTGCCGTAAACCGCCGCCGCGGCCTGCACCTCGATCGGGTCGCCCAGAGCCGATCCCGCCCCGTGCGCCTCCAGATAGTCGATGTCCGAGGGAGGAACGCCCGCCTGCGACAGCGCGTCGTCGATCACCCGTTCCTGTGCGGGGCCGTTCGGCACCGTCGGGCCCGCGCTCACCCCGTTCTGGTTGACCGCCGCCCCCCGGATCACCGCCCAGATGCGGTCGCCATCGGCCTCCGCCTCGCCAAGCCGCTTGAGGACCACCATCCCGCAGCCCTCGCTTCTCACGAAGCCGTCCGCCGCAGCGTCGAAGGTCTTGCACCGACCCTCCCGGGACAACATCCCCAGCTCCGCCATTTCCCGAGTCAGACCGGGCGAGAGGACCGCGTTGACGCCGCCGACGAGGGCGAGGTCCACCTCTCCGTCCCGCAGGGCCGCGACCGCCTGCTGCACCGTGACCAGCGACGCCGCGCAGTTGAGCATCACCGGCATTGCCGGCCCGGTGAGCCCCAGTTTGAAAGCGACGCCGCCGACCGCCATGCTGCTTGCCGTGCCGAGATAGTTGAGGCCTTCGCCGCCCGCCGTCATCATCAGATCACGGTATTCGCTGGTCGCGATGCCTGCATAGACCCCCGTTCGGCTGCCTTTCAGCCCCTCCGGGTCGATCCCCGCATCCTCGAGCGCACGCCAGCTCGTCTCCAGCAGAAGCCGTTGCTGCGGATCCATCATGCGGGCGCCGATCGGCGTCATGCCGAAGAAGCGCGCGTCGAAACGGTCGATCTCGTCGACGTAACCGCCTTGCCTCCAGGCGCCATCCCCGGCCTCCGGGTCGCCGGCTATGCCGGTCCACGAGCCGTTGTCCCGCCGCGCGTTCGTCACCGCATCATGGCCGGCTTCAAGCTGGCGCCAGAATGCGGCGATATCCGGAGCGCCGGGAAGCCGGCAGGCCATACCCACGATCGCGATTCCATCGTCCCCGCTCCGAACAGGCGGTCGCGGGCCCGGGTCGGGCTGGGCCGGAGCGGCGGATTCCAGTTCGGCCCCGCCGAGCACGTCCGCCAGGTGGCGAGCGAGATCGGAGATGGTCGGGAAGTCGAACACGAGCGTGTTCGGCGCCACGTAGCTGTCGGAAAAGGCCCGGTTGAGGCGATTCCGCAGCTCGACCGCCATCAGGGAGTCCATTCCCAGATCGAAGAACCCCACTCCGGCGGCCGGCGCCGAAGGCAGCCTCAGCACCGCCTGCACTTCCCGCTGCAGGAAGGACACCAGGAGGTCCTCGCGTCCCGCGGCCGGTGTCGCAGCGAGCTGAACCAGCAGGTCTTCCGACGAGGAGGAATCGTCGCCATCGTCCGCAGCGACGGTGAGCAGTTCCTCCAGGACGGACGGACGGCTTGCGAGAGAGTCTCCGAATACCGGCCAGTCCACCGCAGCCACCACCGCGTTGGCCGCATCCTGCCGCAGCAGGCGCTCCAATACCCTGAAGCCCTGCTCCGGGGTGAACCAGCCGGTGCCGGATGCTTCCCGCCGGCCGGCGATCCGTTCCCGCTGTTCCTCCGCCTCGCCCAGCTCCGACCAGGCGCCCCAGGCGATGGCCTGCCCCGGCAGCCCGAGCGCGCGCCGGTGGGCGGCAAGCTGGTCGAGGAAGGTGTTGGCCGCCGCATGGTTGGCCTGGCCGGGATTGCCCAGTATCCCCGCGACGCTCGAGAACAAGACGAACATGTCCAGATCCCGGCCTGCCGTCGCCCGGTGCAGGTGCCAGGCCCCCAGCATCTTCGGCCACAGGACGGTTTCGAAGCTCTCCCAGCTCTGGTTTCCAAGAGCGGCGTCCGACAGCACGCCGACGCTGTGGATCACGCCGGCCAGCGGCGGCAGGGCATCGTCGATCCGCGCCAGCATGGCGTCGAGCGCATCCGTGTCCGTCACGTCGGCAAGCTCGACCTCGATCCTGAACCCTCGGGCGCGTAACGCCTCGATCGCCTCTTCCGCAGCTGCATCCGGCGGCCTGCGGCCGTTGAGTACGACCGTTCCGGCGCCATACTCTGCAAGCCATTCCGCAAGGGCGCAGCCGATTCCGCCCAGGCCGCCTGTCACCAGATAGGTGCGATCCTCCCGCAGCCGGCCCGTCTCGATCGGAGACATTGCGAGCACTATCTTGCCGATATGCCGCGCGGCGCGCATGTAGCCCATCGCGGCGCCCGTCTCCGCGAGCGGCCATCTGGTGTGCATGAGCGGCGCAAGCTCACCGGTTTCGATTCGAGCCAGCACCTCTTTCAGGGCTCTTCCCGGTCCCGCCGGATCCTCCAGCTTCAGCTGGTAGAGATCGAGGATCGAATAGGCGACATCGGGCCGAAGCGCCGCCATCTCTTCCGGGCTCAATATGTCCCGCCTGGCGAGCTCCACGAAGCGGCCGCCCTGCGCGAGGCAGGAGAGACTCGCGTCAATGAAGCCTTCGCCCGTCAGGCTGTTGAGCACCACATCGATCCCGGCGCCGTCAGTAGCCTCGAGGATTTCCCGGCCGAACGCGGTGGAGCGGCTGTCGAACACATGCTTAACGCCGAGCGAGCGCAGATAGGCCTGCTTGGGCGCGCTCGCCGTGGCGAATACCTCCGCGCCCGCCGCCTGCGCCAGCTGGATCGCCGCAAGTCCCACGCCGCCCGCGCCGGCATGGATCAGGACCCGGTCGCCGGCCTTCAGCCCGGCAAGCTCGTAGGACAGCACGCAAGTCACGAACACCGAAGGGATCGTGGCGAGCGCCGCTGCCGACACGCCCGGAGGCGCGAGCGCCACCAATTCTTCGTGCGTCACCACCTCCGGTCCGAACGTGCCGAACGCGAAGCCGGCCACACGGTCGCCCACCGAGACGCCGGTTACCCCGGAACCCGTTTCGATGATCCGGCCGCAGAATTCCTCGCCGAGCAACCCTTCTTCGACCAGGCCCATCGCCCGGAACACGTCGAGGAAGTTGAGCCCGCAGGTTTCGACCGCAACGCGCACCTCGTTCGCCTCCAGGCTGCGCGCCGTCACCGGCTGCACCTGCAGCGCCTCGATCGCCCCTCCCTCGTCGGGCGCCAGCACCCAGGCCGTTTCCTCCGGCAGGGCGAGACGGTCCGTGCCGGCTGCGGCCCGGACGAGCCGGGCCGACCGGCGGCGTCCCTGGCGGTACGCAATGTGGTTCTCGGAATCCGCGAACAGCAATTCCTCCGGGAGAACGGCCTGCGGCTCCGAAGCCTCGGGGTCGAGATCGAGCATCCTCGGCTGCAGCTGAGGCGCCTCGCGCGCCATCACCCTGCCGAGGCCCCAAAGGGTGGCGCCGGCCAGTTGCCCGGTTCGCTCACGTTCCAGCACCTGCGCGCCGCGCGTGACGAACCACACGCCCTTCTCGGGCACCGCGTCCGCATCCGCGATGCCCTGCACGAGCGCGAGTGCGCTTGCCGTCGCCCGCCTTATATCCGCGGCCATGTCCGCAGTCGTCGCGTCAGCCCCGCGGCCGTCCTGCGCGGCGAGATGCACCACACCGGCGAGCGGCGCATCCGCAGGCAGGCCTTCCATAAGCGCTTGCCAGGACTCGCGCCCTTCCATCCGGACCGTTGCCGAAACGATTCCCGCTTCGGTCTCCGCCGCCGCGCCCGGACCCTCCGGGTTGTCGCTGGCCAGCACCACCCTTTGGTTCTGCGCCGCCAGCTGCTCGGCCAGCGCCGCCGCCATACCGCCGCGGTCGGCCGCCAGCACCCAGACGCCCTCCGGCAGGGTGATTTCCGCCGGACCCTGCGCCACGATCACGCCCCGGTCCGGCAATCCGGCCACTTCCGAGCTATCGATGCCGAGCACTTCGGACTCCGCGAACCCGGTGTCGGCGAGCGCCCGGCGCCAGACATCGGGTCCGGCGAGGGCATGGCCCGTGCGGTACTGGTCAGCGAAGCGCCACCATCCGTCCAGCTGGCCGAATATCAGATCCATCCAGCCCCTGCCGCGCTGGTTTTCCAGCGCCACCAGCAGCCCCGACGGAGCAAGAAGCGCCCGGCAATGGCCAAGCGTCTCGTCCAGATAGCGTGTGGCGTGCAGCACGTTGGCCGCGATTATCATATCGAAAGCGTGGGGCTCGAAGCCCTGGTCGATGGGGTCCTTCTCGATATCGAGCACCCGGTAGTCGATCGGACCGCCCGCATCGCTGAAGCGCGATTCCGCCTCCGCGAAAAAGCCGGCGGAGATGTCGGTGTAGGTATAGTCGAACCCGCCGGCCGGCAGCTCGGGCAGGATGTATTCGGTCGCAGAGCCGATGCCTGCGCCCACCTCCAGCACGCGCAGTCGCCGTCCTCCCGGCAATTCTTCCACCAGAGTCCGGAACACCTCGCCCAGCATGCGGTTCGCCGCCCGCCAGACCGGCGCCCGCCGATAGAGATCGCCGGCCTGAGGTTCCGCATCGCCGAACAGCAGCGACAGCGGGTCCTCTTCGCCGCGAAGCACCGCGGGCAGGGCGCCTGCACAGCGCCGGAACAGCCCTATTTCGTTCGCGGCGTGCGGGAAGCGTTTGATCGTCTCGACCAAGAACGCCTCGCGATCGTCCGGCATGTCGTCCGGCAGCGGATCGCCGGCGCCGACCGCAACTGCGAAGCTTTCGCCTTTCGCCTGCAGCACGCCCGAGCGGGCCAGAATCTCAAGTATCCGCCGGAACAGATGCGCGTGCTCGGGCAGAACCTCGAGGCGTTCGCCCAACTCTTCCGGATCCACGGGCGAGCCGGCTTCGCGCTCCCAACCCAGCGTTTCCAGGGCCGCAAGCGCGTAGGACCACGACGCCCGCTCCATGACGCCTTGAAGATCGACCTCGTCCCTGACCTCGACTTCCTCATCGGCCAGATATCGGGAGAAAGGCTGCGAGCGGGACGCTGCAGCCGACGGACTCGGCAGGAAGTCGGCCGGCAGCATGCCCGGCGGCAAGGCGCTGTCACGCCATACGATTTCGTAGAGAAGGTCGTCGATTCCTTCCACGGCGGAGAGCAATGCCGCCCGCGTGGCCCGCTTCACCGTGAATCCGGTCAATTCGGCAACGAGCGTTCCTTCGGGATCGTAAAGACCCATATCCGCGGCCCAGACCTCCGGAACGCCGCCGCGCTCCGCATCTGCCGCCGCGTTTTCCGGGCTTTCCCTCAATCGCACGTGGCAGACCAGCCGTTCCGGCAAAGAACCCGCCAGCCACAGCCGCTCCCACGCGAACGGGAGATAGGTGACCCCCTCTTCATCGCCGTCGGGGTCGCGCGCCGCGCCGAAGGCCTGGAAGCAGCCGTCGAGCACGAGGGGATGGATGTCGAGCGGACTGCCCTCCAGGCCGGCAGGGAGGGCTACCTCGGCGACCGCCTCGCCTGCGCCGGCCCAAAGCGCATTCACCGTGCGGAAGGACGGGCCGAGATCGATCCCGACGGCAGCCTTGGCGCGGTAGTAGGCCGCCAGGTCGACCGGGGAGAGCCCGGCTTTCAGCCCCTCGATATCGAGCCGCGAGGCCTGCTGCGCCGGACGGGAGGCGCCTGCCGAGGTCCGGCCTTCCGCGTGGAGCGTCCAGCTGTCTTCGGCCTCGCTCCGACTGAGGATGCGGACCCGGCGGGATGCGCTGTCTTCGGTCTCGGTGACCAGAACCTGCATTCGCCGGCCCGTGTCGGCGTCCTCCGTGTCGTCATCGGGGAAGACCAGGGCGCTCTGCATCTGGAAGTCCTCGACGGTCGCCCCTTCCGCCCCCTCTGCAAAGGCGGACGATACGGCCATGGCGCCGTAAAGCGCGCCCGGCGCGATCAACCGGCCGAACACCCGATGGTCGGCAAGCCACGCCGGGTCGGAGGGAAAGACTTCCGTGTCGAATGCGATCTCCCCGCTCGCGGATTCGTGCCGCGCGCCCAGCAACGGGTGGCCGGTGCCCGGCCGCCGCCGCTTGGGCGCTTCGACCCAGTAGCGCTCGCGCTGAAAGGGATAGCCCGGCAGCGCGACCCGGCGCCGCGCCTCGCCGGCGAAGAGCCCGTCGAAGCGAACCGGCAATCCGGCCGCGTAGACGCCGGCGACGGCCTCTACGAAACCGCCGCCGGAGCCCGGCGCCGGCAGCTCTTCGCCTCTTGACGGCCGCCGGAGGCTCGACACGACCGCCGGCTCCGCGGTTCCGCCCGGCCATGCCAGCGAGACCATCGGCCCGAGCACCGCGTGCGGGCCGATCTCCACGACCGCGTCCACGCCCAGTTCCGCCAGGGTCTCGACGCAGGCGCGGAACGCCACCGGCGCGCGCATCTGCCGGCGCCAGTACGCCGCGTCCAGGGCCTCGTCCGTACCGATTGTGCGCCCGCTGAGATTGCTGACAAAGGGGAGCGACGGCGCTTTCAAGGGAAGCTGCGAGAGGGCTGTCTCCAGATCGTCCAGCGCCGGCTCGATCATGGCGCTGTGGTAGGCGGGGCTCCTGCGCAGCCGTGCGACCCGAATGCCGTCCGCTTCCAGGCGCTCAAGCAGCGCGGAGATCTCCTCCGCGGGACCGCTGATGGCCTGATGCGCCCCATTGTCGGCAGCGATGCAGAGGCCGATGCCCTGCGACGTCGCATTGTGCCGGTCCAGCGCCTCCGAGACGCGCGCGGGCGGCGCGAATACCGCCGCCATCGCGCCCTCGCCGGGCAAGGCGCCGACCAGCGCACCGCGCACCGCGGCGAGGCGCAAGCCGTCTTCCAGGCCGAACGCGCCCGCAGCGTGCGCCGCCGCGATCTCGCCCAGGCTGTGTCCGAGCACCACGTCCGGCTGGATTCCGAGACTCGACCACAGCGCGGTGAGGGCGCATTCGAGCGCATAGATCGCAGGTTGCTTCCACTGCGGATCGTCCAGATCGCCCGCAGCAGGGTCCCGGCCGAACATCACGTCCAGCAGCGAGGCCCCGCGCTCTTTCCGGAGCAGGTCGTCGCACCGGTCGAGCACCGCGCGCACCACCGGCTCGCTGTCGTAAAGGGCCGCCCCCATGCCCGGCCACTGGCTGGCCTGTCCGGTATAGACGAAGGCCACGGTCGCCGCCTTGCGCAACGCCGGCCTCTCGTCCGTCCCGGCGATGGCTCGCAAGCCCTCGCGCAGCGACTCGGCGTCCCGGAACGCCACACCCGCCCGGTGGTCGAAGTGGCTCCGGCCGATGCCGGCCGACCAGGCCATGTCGGACAGCAGGGGATCGGACGCCGCACTGTCGGCCGCAAGCGTCGTCTCCTGTTGGTCGAGCCATCCGAGATAGCGGCCCGCCAGGTCGCGCAACGCCGCCCCGGACTTCCCGGAGAGCGGGAGCAGGCGCGCGGTGCGCGGGGAAAGTCCGTCTTTCGACTGCGGCGGCGAGTCCGGTACCGGCAATGAAGCGGCGACCGGCCTGGGAGCGCCGGCGATCCAGCCGTTTCCATCGCGGCCCGACGCCGCGCCGTCCGGCGAAACATATCCCTCCAGCACGATATGGGCGTTCGTCCCGGACCATCCAAACCCGCTCACCCCCGCCAGGGGCGGGCGGTCCGCATTGGCCGGCCACGGCGTCGGGTCGGACGTCACCTGGAGCGGCAGCCGCTCCCAGTCCATCTCGGGATTGGGGTTATGGAAATGCAGGTGCCTGGGGACGATTCCGCGATTCATCGCCAGCACCGTCTTGATCAGTCCTGCCGACCCCGCCGCCGATTCCAGGTGGCCGATATTGGTCTTGACCGAGCCGATCAGCAGCGGCCGGTCCGCTTCGCGCCCGCGCCCGTACGCCGCCGCGGTTGCGTCGATCTCGATCGGGTCGCCCACCTCCGTCCCGGTCCCGTGGGTCTCCAGATAGTCGATTTCCGAAGGGTGTACGCCCGCCCGCTCCAGCGCCGCCTCGATCACGCGTTGCTGCGCCGCCCCGCTCGGGACCGTCAGGCCCGGGCTCGCCCCGTCCTGATTGAGCGCCGAGCCCCGAATCACGCCCCAGATGCGGTCGCCGTCGGCCTCCGCATCGCGGAGCCGCTTCAGCACCAGGATGCCGCAGCCTTCGCCCCTGACATACCCGTTGGCGGAGGCATCGAAGGCCTTGCACTGGCCGTCCGGCGACAGCATGCCCGCGTTGGCCCGGAATTCCAGAAGCCGGCCGGAAAGAATGACGTTCACTCCTCCCGCCAGCGCGAGGTCCGCGTCGCCCCGCTGCAGGCCCGCGACCGCCTGGTGCGTCGCAACCAGTGATGACGAGCAGGCGGTGTCCACCGCCATTGCCGGCCCGCCAAGGCCCAACGCATAGGCGACCCGGCCTATTGCCGTATTGAGCGACGTGCCGGTGACTGCATAGAGGCTGGCGGCCGGCTCGGCCGGCCCTGCATTCTCCCTCGCCTCCAGGATCAACCCGCGATAGTCGTTGTTGCTGATGCCGGCATAGACGCCGGTGCGGCTGTCTTTCAGCCCCTCGGGATCGATGCCCGCGTCTTCGAGAGCCCGCCAGCAGGTCTCCAGAACCAGACGCTGCTGCGGGTCCAGCAGTTCCGCCTCGACCGGCGAAATCCGGAAGAACGCAGCGTCGAACTGGTCAAGCTCATCGAGATAGGCGCCGAAACGGCAAGCCCTGGCCTGCACATCGGAGTGGGGAAACAATTGCCCGATTCGCCCGACGCCCGAACCGGGGTCGCCCTCCGTAACCGAATTCACACCGCCGTCCAGCAGGCTCCAGAAGGCGTCGAGGCCGGTCGCGCCCGGGAATCGGCACGCCATGCCGACGATCGCGATCGGCTCGTTGCCCGGAGCGTGCCTTCCATTTGCTCCGGTCGGGTCGCCCGCCGGCGACGCGGCCGGTTCCGCAGACCTTTTGCGTTCCATCAACAAGGTCTCCTTTGCCTGACCGGGCCGGCTCCGTTACTTTTCAGGCGCAGCGGCACCGGAAAATCGCGTTCGCACTTCCGATTAGAAGTCTTTATTTGCAGGAAGGAATGGATGCTGTCCAGCATGTATTGTCGGCGGGCCGACCGGATGAATGACACGAAATCGGGCCCCCGGGATTGCCGTGTGAACCGGGAAAGGAACCAGCCATGAGCGGGAACGGTCAGTCCCGCGCCCCGGGGCTCCGCTACCAGGCCGACGAGCGTGCTCCCGCCGCGCTCACCATCGGACTGGGCCTGCAGCTGGCCGTCACCACCGTCGCGGTTCCGATCCTGGTTCCGACCGCGATCATGCGGATTGCCGGCGCTCCCGACTCAACCCTGTTGTGGGCGGTGTTCGCCGCCGTCGCAATCAGCGGCGTCACGACCGTGCTTCAGGCCGTCCGGTTCGGCCGGATCGGCGGGGGCCACATGCTCGTGATGGGCAGCTCCACGGCATTCATCGGTTTGAGCATCGCCGCGGTCGCGGAAGGCAGCCCGGCGATGCTCGCCACTCTTGTCGTCATCGCAGCCCTGTTTCAACTGCTGCTGTCCACGCGGCTCGCCCTGTTCCGGCGCATACTGACGCCGGCGGTCTCCGGCACCGTGATCATGCTGGTGCCGGTCACGGTGATGCCGATCCTCTTCCGCATGCTGAACGAGACGCCGGACGGCGGCCCGGCTTACGCAGCGCCTTTGATCGCCACGGTCACGATCCTCGTTATCCTCGGCATTTCGCTGAAAGGGTCGCCCGGTCTGCGCCTCTGGGCGCCGATCATCGGCGTCGTCATCGGCGCAGCGCTTGCCGCTGTCTTCGGGCTCTACGACGTGGACCGCGTCGCCGCGGCGCCCTGGCTGGGGACGCCCGACATCGCAGCGCCGGGCTTCGATACCGGATTCGGGCCGGTTTTCTGGTCGCTTCTGCCCGCGTTCCTGCTGACGGCGATGATCTGCACGATTCGGGCGATCAGCAGCAATGTCGCGCTGCAGCGCGTGTCGTGGCGCGGAGAGCGCCCGCCGGATTTCCGGGCCGTGCAGGGCACCGTGACGGTCGACGGCCTGAGCAACCTGTTATGCGGCGTCGCGGGAACCGTGCCCAACACGACCTATTCGGTGGCCGCGCCGCTGGTCGAGATCACCGGCGTTGCGGCGCGGGCCGTGGCCATCGCGACCGGAGCGGTCTTTCTCGCCCTGGCCTTCATGCCCAAGGCGGTCGCGGTCGTTCTGGCGATCCCCGGCCCGGTCGTCGGAGCCTACCTTATCGTCCTGACCGCCCTGTTGTTCATCATCGGTATCGGACTGTCGATGCAGGGCGGTATGGACTACCGCAAGGGCATCGTCATCGGCGTGTCCTTCTGGCTCGGGGTCGGCTTCCACAGCGGCGTGATCTTTCCGGAATTCGTCGCGGATTTTGCCGGCGGGATTCTCGGCAACGGGATCACTTCCGGCGGCCTGGTGGCCATTCTCATGACCCTGTTCATGGACCTCCGACGGTCGCGTCCCAGCCGGATGGAGGCGGCGTTCGGCCCCGCCGCGCTGCCGGAGATACGCGAATTCCTGGCCGCCTTCGCGTCGCGCAGCGGCTGGGACGGGGCGATGGCCGACCGCCTTGATGCGGTCGGCGAGGAGGCGTTGCTGACCCTTCTGCGCCCGGAGGAGGAGGAGGACCAGGATGAAGATGCGCCGCCACAGGGCCGCCGCCTGCGGCTGGACGCGACCAGAAACGAAAGCGGGGCGGTCCTCGAATTCGTCATCGCGCCGCGCGACTACAATGTGCAGGAGCGGCTGGCGCTGGTCGGCGAGCAGGACGACGCGGCGACGATCGAGCAGGAAATCTCGCTCCGCCTGCTGCGCCATCTCGCGTCGTCGGTGCACCACCAGCAATATCACGATCTGGATATCGTCACCATTCAGGTGAAGGCGCCCCCATCCGCCGAGTAGCCGAATGCGAAGCGCAAGCGTTGAGCGCGACGAACGGGCCGGGTCAGAAGCGGAGCGCCCGGGGGAAGCGCCCTAAGTCAACAGTTCCACCGGCTCGTCGAGCGGGTGGCGGCCTTCGCGGTCCTCGATTTCGAGCACCCAGATATCCGGATCCCGCGCGGTCTCGCGGGCGATTTCCTCGTCGGCCTCGGCCTCGGGGCCCGGCGGGTGGGCGAGCCAGCGGCGGCTGTCGCCCTCGGTCCAGGCC
Source organism: Alphaproteobacteria bacterium (assembly GCA_022824105.1). Taxonomy (GTDB): domain Bacteria; phylum Pseudomonadota; class Alphaproteobacteria; order Bin95; family Bin95; genus Bin95. The sequence goes on along the minus strand of JAJEAZ010000152.1, from coordinate 174 downwards.
GGCCGCAGCAATTGCGCCGTGCCGTCCAGGCGGTTGAGCTTCAGCAGCACCGCGCCCGCCCCGTCGAAGCCGCGCCGCGCCACCTGGGCCGCGCAGCCCCGGACCGATGCCGCCCGGATGCAGGCCTGGATATAGACGCGGGGCGTCAGCGCCATGGCGGCGCCGGGCTCAGGC
>JAJEAZ010000397.1 GCA_022824105.1 Alphaproteobacteria bacterium | reverse complement strand
GACTTCAACGCCGCGCAGTCGGGCGGCAAGAGGATTTCGCTGGCGGACGTGATCGTGTTGGGCGGCTGCGCGGCCGTCGAGGCGGCCGCACGGAAGGCCGGTCATGACGTGACCGTTCCCTTCGCGCCCGGTCGGACCGATGCAAGCCAGGAGCAGACCGAGGTCGACTCGGTGGCCTATCTGGAGCCGACCGCCGACGGGTTCCGCAACTATATCCACGCCTCGCACAACAGGCCGGCGGAAGAGTTGCTCATCGAGCGCGCGCAGCTGCTGAACCTGACCGCGCCGGAAATGACGGTCCTCATCGGCGGTCTGCGGGTCCTGGGCGCGAACCATGACGGGGCCGGGCACGGCGTCTTCACGGATCGTCCGGAGACGCTCAGCAACGACTTCTTCGTCAACCTGCTCGACATGGGCACGGCATGGCAAGGGGCGGCCGGGGGCAACGGTGTGTTCGACGGCCGGGATGCGGCGACCGGAGACGTCAAGTGGACGGCGACGGCGGTCGACCTGATCTTCGGCTCGAACTCCCAGCTGCGGGCGCTCGCGGAGGTCTATGCCTGCGACGATGCGGGCGGGACATTCGTGAGCGACTTCGTTGCGGCCTGGAACAAGGTGATGAACCTCGACCGCTTCGACCTCGCGTAGCCCTTGCGACGGTCCACCTGAGAGGCCCCCGGGCGGTTCGCCCGGGGGCCTTTTGCGTGGGCAGGACATTCGGCCGGGGAGACGTTGCGGGCCGCGACAACGGCGATGAACACGCGCTAGACTGGCGCGCGACAGGAGGGCTCGAACGATGGGATACCCCGATGCGCCTGTGCCGATCCGCGCCGACATTCTGGCGGCTCATGCCCGCGCCTGGGCGTGGATCGCCGCTCCGGGCAACTGGCTGACGGGCGAAGAACGGATTGCGATTGCGGCGGAAACCCGCCATGCGGTCGATTGCCGGCTCTGCGCCGCGCGGAAAAAAGCGCTCTCGCCGGAGGCCGTGACGGGCGAACATGACGGGCCGGGCGTTCTCGAACCGCCAATGGTGGAGATCGTCCACCGTATCGTCACCGACCCCGCGCGCCTGACGCGCCGCTGGTTCGAGGCGCGTCTGGCCGAGGGCGTCGAGGTCACGCGCTATGTGGAGACGGTGGGCGTGACGGCGGTGACGGTCTCGCTCGACACCTTCTCCCGCTCGATGGGGTTGGCGCCGCGCCGTCTGCCGGAGCCGCAGGCCGGAGAGCCGTCCGGCTACCGCCCGGCTTCGGCGCGCATGGAGGAGGCGTGGGTCCCGCTGATCGTGCATGGCGAGGAAACCGGGGCCGAGGCCGATATCTACTCCGGCACGAGAGGCGCCTACATCCTCATGGCGTTGACCCTGGTGCCGGAGGCGAAGCGGGCCTTCTTCGACCTCGTCGAGACGCAATATCTGCCGAGCCGCTGGATGCAGGCCTTCGATGTCGAGCACCGCGCCATCAGCCATGCGCAGATCGAGTTCCTGGCTGCGAGGATTTCCGCGCTCAACCAGTGCGTCTATTGAACCACCAGCCATGCGCTGCTGCTCCGTGAGAGCGGCCGGACAACAGGCGACAGTTACGATCTGGACGCGATCGTGAGCGGCGGCGGAGGCGGGGTCGCCGCCGGCGAGGAACTGGCGGCCTTCGCCGAGGCGGTCGCCGGGGAGGGCGACATGGCCGCCGCGATTTCGGCGCTGCGTGGCAAGGTCGGCGATGCCGGCTGGGTGGATGCGGCCGGCGTGGCTGCGACCTTCAACGCCATCGACCGGGTTGCGGACGCGACCGGCATACCGCTCGAACCGAAAAAAGCGGCGGTTTCGGCCGATTTCCGCGGCGAACTCGACATCGACGCCTGGGCCGCGGCGCGCGGGTGAGGAGGAGTCCCATGATCGAACAGAAGCGCGAGGACGAGTTTGTCGTCGTTTCCAACGGGATGCTCGGCTACGGCTTCCGCGAGGAGTCGCTCCGGGACGCCGTCGAAGCCGGGGTGGACCTGATCGCCTGCGACGCGGGGTCGAGCGATCCGGGGCCCTATTATCTGGGAACCGGCAAGCCCTTTGTCGGCGATGCGATGATCCTGCGCGATCTCCGCCTGATGGTGAAGGCGGGCGCCGATGCCGGCGTGCCGCTCATCATCGGCTCCGCCGGCGGCGCGGGCGGCGACGGGCAGGTGGATCACCTTCTCGTGCTTTTGCGGCAGGTGCTGGAGGAGCTGGGGCTCGACCGGAAGGTCGCCGTGCTCCGTTCCGAACTCGACCGGGGGACGGTGCGCGAGGCGGTGGAGGAGGGCCGGGTGCGCACCTTCGAGACCGGCGCGGCGCTGACCGTCGAGGATGTCGACGCCGCCGCCCACATCGTGGCCCAGGTGGGGCCGGAGTCCTATTTCCGGGCGCTTGCCGGCAAGCCCGACATTCTTGTGGTCGGCCGCGCCTGGGATGTGTCCAATATCGCCGCGCTGCCGCTGATGCAGGGCCGTGACCGCGGCCTCGCGCTCCATATGGGCAAGATCCTCGAATGCGGCAGCCTGGCCGCGCGCCCGACCGGTGGCGGAGACCTCATCCTCGGACGGCTCCGGGACGACCATTTCATCGTCGAGCCGACCCATCCGGAGAAGGCCTGCACCGAAGCCTCGGTCTCCGCGCACACCTTCTACGAGAAGTCGGACCCGGTGATGCTGGCCGGGCCGGGCGGCTCGGTCGATCTCCGCCGGACGCGGTTCGACCAGATCGACCCGCGCCGCATCCGCGTATCGGGCAGCGCCTTCCGTGAGGCCGAGCGCTACACGGTCAAGCTGGAAGGGGCGCGGCTCGCGGGGCACCGGGCGCTGACCGTCGGCGGCGCGCGCGACCCGGCCTTCATCCGCTCCATCGACGCGATCCAGGAGGCCGTCCGCGAGAAGATCCGCGAGACCCAGGCGGGGTTCATCGACCCCTCGCAATACAGCATCACCTTCCACCGCTACGGCCTCGACGGCGTGATGGGCGCCTGGGAGCCGAACCGGCAGGCGGCGCACGAGATCGGCATACTGATCGACGTGGTGGCCGAGACACCGGAGATCGCCGAGGCGGTCTGCGGCTTGGCGCGCTCGACCATCCTGCATGTGCCTTTCGAGGGCAGGCGCGCGACGGCGGGCAATATCGCCTTCCCGTTCTCGCCGGCGGAGATTCCGGCCGGTCCCGTCTATGAGTTCAACATTTACCACCTGATGGAGATCGACGAGCCCGAGAGCTTCGGACGCCTCGAATGGCTGCAATGAAGGTGCTCGGGGAGGTCGCGGAGGTCATCCGGTCGAAAAATGCCGGCCCGTTCATCGTGACCTTCGACATCCTGTTCGGGGACGAGGAAACATTCGAGGCCGTCCGCTCGGCGGGGATGCTGAACCGGCAGGCGGTCTGCAAGCTCTATGGCGTCTCGGACAACGAGCTGCTCGGTTTCGACTTCTATCCCTTCGCGCGGGCGGTCAAGTTCTCGCTCCGGCGCCCCGTCGGCTCCGGCGGCCCGCGCGATGCGGATGTCTACGGCGCCCAGCAGCACGCCCCCCTGCTCGACCTCGCCGTCCTGCCCTGACAGCTACCTCGCCGCAATCGCCTCGCTGGCGGCCCAGAGGCGTTCCTGGTCCTCGATGGAGAGCGAGGCGGCGGAGGACCGCGCCTCCCTGCCGCCGGAAAAATAGCGCCCGCTGACGCCCGCCAGCGCCGGGTCGGAGGCGAGGCGGATGTTGAGTTCCGCGCCCTCCTCGACGCCGATGGCGCCGCCGAGCCGGAAGAACAGCTTGAGCGTGTTGCGGAACAGCCAGCCATTGTTGCTGCCGAAGCGGCTTGCGACGAGGCCCGGATGCAGCGCGTTGACCGTGACCGGGCTGCCTTCCAGCCGCCGCGCCAGCGCATAGGCGAACATTACATTGGCGAGCTTGGAGCGGCTGTAGGCGGTCCGCACGCTGTAGCGGCGCTCGCATTGCAGGTCGTCGAAGTCGAGCTCGGCCCGCCGGTGGGCAATGGAGGCGACGACGACGATGCGCCCCGCCTCCGCCGCCCTCAGCCGGTTCAGCAGCAGGTTGGTCAGCAGGAAATAGCTCATGTGGTTGAGCGCGAAGGTGGCTTCCAGGCCGTCCGCCGTCACCTGCCGCCGCGAGAAGATGGCGCCGGCATTGTTGACCAGCACATCGAGCCGGTCCGTCGACTCAGCGATGTTGCGGGCGAGGCGGCGCGATTCATCGAGGAGCGAAAGGTCGGCGCGTTCGTAACGGACCTCCGCGCCCGGAACCGCCGCCCGGATCGCCCGCGCCGCCTGCTCGCCGCGCTGCGGATTGCGCCCGACGATGGTGACGGCTGCGCCCTTCTCCGCGAGCGTGCGGGCGGTGACGAAACCGATGCCTGTCGTGCCGCCGGTGACGAGTGCGGTCTTGCCCTGCATGGGGCCGGAGTTTACAGCGTCGGGGTTGGATCGGGAACGAGGAGGCCGTCATGGTGCTGGAGCGTGTCGCGGCAGGCGTGGACGAGGCCGGGCTCTGGAAGATGCATGAGGAGATGGCGCGGTTCGGCGCAACGGCGAAGGGCGGCGTGTGCCGCGAGGCGCTGACGCCGGAAGACTTCGATGCGCGCCGCACCTTTGCGGAGTGGGGCAGGGAGGCGGGCTTTTCGCTGGCGGTGGACGCTATCGGCAACATGTTCCTGCGCCGCGAGGGAACGGACCCGGACCTGCCGCCGGTGACGACCGGCTCGCACCTCGATTCCCAGCCGACGGGGGGCCGCTTCGACGGCAGCTTCGGCGTGCTGGCGGGGCTGGAGGCGCTGTATGCGCTGGAGCGCGCGGGCGTCAGGACCCGCGCGCCGGTGGAGGTCGTCAACTGGACCAACGAGGAAGGCGGGCGCTTCGTACCGGGCGTGATGGGTTCGGGCGTTTATGCGGACCCGCCGACGCTCGCCACGATGCTGGAGGTGCGGGACAGGGCGGGCGTCAGGCTCGGCGACGAGCTGGGCAAGCTCGGTCCCCTGCTCGCCTCTGTCGCTCCTGTCGGCGGGCGGGCGCTGGCCGCGCCGATGGGGGCTTTCATCGAAGGTCATATCGAGCAGGCGCCGCGCCTGGAGGAGACCGGCAACACCATCGGCGTCGTCACCGGCATTCAGGGCACGCGCAAATTCCAGGTCGAGGTGACGGGCGAGGAGGCCCATGCCGGCACGACGCCCCGGCGGCGGCGCAAGGATGCGGTTCTTGCGGCGGCCTGCATGGTCCAGGCGCTGCACCGGATGATGGAGGACTCGGACGACCTGCTGCGGTTTACCATCGGCGCTTTCGAGGCGTTCCCGGGCGCGCCTTCGGTCGTGCCGGGACGGGTGCGGTTCTCAATCGACTTCCGGCACCCGGACGACGCGCTGAGAGCCCGGCTGGGCGACGCCATCCTGCCGCTCTGCGAGTCTCTCGCAGGCCCCTGCGGCGTGCATATCGAAGAGCCGCAGGCGGCGTCCTCGGTCGATTTCCACGGCGCGGCCATCGACGCCGTGCGCCATGCCGTCGAAGTCGTCGGGGCGTCCCACATGGACCTCTATTCGGGCGCCGGCCACGATGCGCGCAACATGGCCCTGCTTTGCCCCTCGGCCATGGTCTTCGTGCCGTGCGAGAAGGGGATCAGCCACAATGAGGCGGAGAACGCCAAGCCGGAAGACCTGGCCGAGGGCGCGCGCGTCATCGCGGTTGCGGTCGCCGAGCTCGCCGGCGCGGAATGACGCCTGCCGGTTTGACATTCGATTCACAGCACCGGGGTGCATGACATGGTTCAACACGCTAACGAGCGGGTCGCCTACCACAATGGCGAGATCAAGCCCGAAAGCCGGGTGCTCGTCTCGTTCCGCGACCGCGGGTTCAAATATGGCGAGGCGGTGTTCGACACGGCGCGCACCGTCCGGCACAAGCCGTTCAAGCTGGAAGAGCATATCGACCGGCTCTTCCGCTCGATGCGCTATCTGCAGATCGACTCGGGCCTCAAGCGGGAGGAGATGCTGTCCATCTCCCACGAGGTGCTGGAGCGCAACCTGCACCTGATCGCTCCGGACGAGGACTATTGGCTGTTCCAGCGGGTCAGCCCCGGCGTCGCCGATCCGTTCCTCAGCGACGGCGAGGCCCGGCCCACCGTCATCGTCGAATGCACGCCGCTGCCGCTCAGGGCCCGCGCGCCGCTCTATCGCGACGGCGTGCGCGTGCAGATCCCGGCCACCCGGCGCACGCCGCCGGACGCGGTCAGCCCGAGGGCCAAGACCCAGAACTACATCAATCTCCAGATCGCCGACCGCGAGGTGCGCGCGCAGGACCCCCAGGCCTGGGCCATCCTGCTCGACCATGACGGCAATCTCGCCGAAGGGCTCGGTAGCAACATCTTCTTCGTGCGCGACGGCGAGTTGCATACCCCCCGGGCCCGGTTCGTGCTGCCGGGAATCAGCCGGGAGACGGTGATCGACCTTGCCGGCGAAGAAGGCATCGCCGTGCACGAGACCGACCTCGACCTGTTCGATGCGTTCACCAGCGACGAGTGCTTCCTGACCTCGACCAGCCTCTGCATGGTGCCGGTCGCCTCGGTCAACGGCCGCAGGATCGGCAAAGGCGGCCTGCCCGGCCCGGTGACGGCGCGCCTCGTCGAAGCCTACAAGCGGCTGCTCGACTTCGACTTCGTGGCCCAATACACCGACAAGCTGTAGTCCGGTCCGGTGACCCCGGCGAGCCTCTCGCCGGTCGCCGTAAATCCTGCTACACGCTTGCGCCTCGACACTGCCGCAGGCGGTTGAATCGGTATCTTCTCGCGGCGTATCGTCGATCCGACCGTCGCTTCAGCGCCACCCGACCGAGACAAGGGAAACAGAGATGAAGGTATATTTCGCCCCCCGATCGCGTGCGGTTCGCACAGTCTGGCTTCTGGAGGAAATCGGCAAGACGTACGACCTCGTGCGGTTCGAGCTCGGCCAGAAGGAAATGCGCGGCCCCGACTACACCAGGATCAACCCGAACGGCCGCGTGCCGACTCTGGTCGACGGCGACACGACCATCACCGAGAGCACAGCCATCGCGCAATATCTGGGCGCAAAATACGCGCCGGAACTGACCCCCGGCCCGGACGCGGCGAATTTCGCGACCTATCTGCAATGGCTCAACTATGCGGAAGGCATGATCATGCCGCCGATCAACAATTATGTGGTCGAGACGATCCTGCTGCCGCCGGAGCGCCGGAACGCCGAAATCGCGGCGCGTTCGCTGAAGCTGCTGAACCGGACGCTCGGCGCCGCCGAAGCGCATATGGAGGGGCGGGAATTCCTCGCGGGCGGCTTTACCGTCGCCGACACGATTACCGGCCATGCCGTCATCATGTCCCGCCGTCTCGGCGCCGATTTCAGCGCATGTCCGAACCTTGCCGCCTATGCCGACCGGCTCGAAGCCCGGGAGGCGTTCCGGACTGCGGACTCCGCCTGATGGCCCGGCGCCGCCGCGCGGACGCCGGGCCTGGCAGGAAATACGGGCCGGGTCCGAGACAGGCCCGCGCGAGCGAACCGGAACTCATGCCAGCGGTCGTTGCCGGGAACCGATGACGGAGCTCCCCCCACCGTCGCCCCGGCTGCCTCAGAAGCCGAGGCGGAGGTCGAGGCGGAGGGCGTGTTCGGGCTGTGCGTCGGTTTCCCGGCGTTCGCCGGCGAATTCGAGCGCCAGCGCGCCCCGCCGCGCCTCGAAGCGGGCCCCCACCCGGCCGCCCCCGCAAGCCTACCGCATGCACACATCTCGCCCCTGCTCGTATCCAGTGTGCTCGCGGGCCCGGTTACTGCCCGCCCTGCGCTCCCTTTCGTCGCCCCGGCCCCCGAGCCGGGGCCCATCCCTGACCCGCGCTACCGCCGCAGCCGGTGGAGAGCAGGCTCAACCGCTGAAACTGCCGCCAGGACCGGAGCTGGGCCCCGGATCGGGGTCCGGGGCGACG
>JAJEAZ010000302.1 GCA_022824105.1 Alphaproteobacteria bacterium | reverse complement strand
AATGGACGCGTAGCGGAGCGTGCTCCTGTCGGGAGTGCGGCAGGGGATTATGGCGGAAAAGTGGCAGAATTCTGCGGTTTTCACCCACTTCATCGTACCTGATCGTATCTCCGCGTGCGTATGTCATGCCGAGAATCCTCTGCTTACTGAAAGGCACCGCGTCGTCACCTTCCAGAACGGGCTGATCGACATGCTCCAGAAGCACGCGACCAAGGGCCGGCTGATCCACGTCGAGGGCAAGATGCAGACCCGGCGCTGGCGCAGGGACGGCGAGGACTCGGACCGCTTCTCGACCGAGATCATCGTCGTGCCGGGCAACCGGGTCCAGTTCTACGACAAGCCGAACGGCAACGGCTCGGCGGCCCAGGCCGATCCCGCCGCCGGGGCCGCGCAGACCGTCGCGCCGGCTCCCGCGCCCGCCGACCTGGACGACGAAATCCCGTTCTGAGCCCAGCCTTCCATCCTTCCTCCCAACTCGGGCGGCCGTTTCGGCGGTCGCCCATTTCTTTTGCCGCCGGTCCGGAGTCCGGGCGGCCTCGCGTGCGCGCTGCGCGCGCCACGCGTCGCCCGTCCGTCCGCTCCGCGCCCGTTCCGGGCGCGCCGGCGGGAGTCGGAGCCCGGCCGGTAGCGGGGCGTCGACATCCGAATTTGGGGAGGCAGTCATGTCCCACGTCACGTTCAAGCGCGTCGCCGAGGACGAGGCGCGCGTTTATGCCGACGGCGAGCATGTCGGGGAGGTGTACCGCCAGCCCGACGTGCTGCGCGAGGGCGCCGTGCTTTACATCGTCCACCTCGAGGACGATCCCAGGGGCTGGTGCCGCGTGCATGATCGCGACCGTCTCCGCGAGATCTGCGCCGAGCGCATCCGGACCCATCCGTTCCGGTGCTGATCCGCGTGGCAGGTCTTGCGATGACGGTTTGGGCGCGTCGCTTCGCGACCGGGCTATCCGCTTCCGTAATGGGGCGTTTCCCGTCAAGCTCCTTCTTTCACTGGACCGCGGTCACGACACGGTTCTTCGTTCGCGAAGCTCTGGCGCCTGGCGCGCCTTCGTTCTTCCGGTCATCCACGACGAGCTCGCTCACCTCTCTCTGTCGATCGCCGGGTTCTTGCTTCCGTCCGTGGTCAGCGCGGCGGCTGCCAACTTCATGCCTAGTCCAGAACGGTACCCGAGTGCCAATCTCAAATGCGTGCTCGAACCCGGCGAGCCGGGTTCGGCGACCAAGCGGATAGTCGTGCATCATCGGGGACCGCGTCCCGGCGACGGGACATCGGTGGGCGAGCCACCGTCAAGCGCGGCTCGTTCCTCCTCTCCTTGCTTTCTGTCGCTGAGGTGCAGCCGCGCCTATGCCGTCTGAAGCGCCATCGCCTCGTCACGTGTGAAGCGGAACTCGGTGCCGTCCCGCCACATCCGGTGAAGCACCACGCCGATACGCCGGGCCAGCGCCACCGTCGCGCGCTTCTTGCCCCGCATCTTCGTCAACCGCTGCGCCCAGGCCTTCAGCCAGTTCGGCCTCGCCCGGTTCAGCATCACCGTGGCGGCCTGGTAGAGCGCAGAGCGCAGCCCGGAGTCGCCGGCCTTCGTAATCCGGCCGACCACATCTCGTTCGCCGGATTGATCCCTTCCCGGCGTCAGGCCCACCCACGGGCCGACATCTTTCGATCTCCGGAAACGCTCGGGCGCGTCGATCGCGGAGGTGAACGTCAACGCGATGACCTCGCCGACGCCGGGCATCGTCATCAGGAGCCGGCACGCCTGATCCTGCCTGGCCAGCCTGCCGACCAGCTTCTCCAAGCCAGCCAGCTCGCGGCGCAGGTCGGACCGCGCGCGCAAGATTGGCTCGGCCGCCGCTTCCAGCATCGGGTTGCCGGCAATCAGCTCGCGGACGCGGTCCTCGTAGCGGTTCCTCGAGACTTGCCCGAGTTTCAGGCCAAAGTTGCGCAGCACACCGCGAAGCGACATCTCCATATTGGTGAGCGCGCCCAGCACGGTCTTGCGCGAGGTCAGCAGCGCTCGCACTTCTTGCGACGACACCGATTTGCAGTGCACCGGCCGGAACCAGCCCATCTGCAGAAGCCGCGCGATGCCTTCGGCATCCCGCCGATCCGTCTTGATGGGCATCGCCTTCAGCGCGGCCTTCACCCTCCGGGTCTCCATCAGCACGGCCTCGAAGCCGGCGTCGGTCAATCCCTTGTGCAACCAGTGAGACAGCGGACCGGCTTCGAGACCAACCGCAGCAATGCCGTGCGGCAGCTCGCCCATGAACGCGGCGATCGCGTCGGGCGCGCTGGCGACCTGCACCTCCGTCACGATGTTGCCCTTCTCGTCGAGAACGCAGACTGCCGTGCTTGCCAGCGATACATCCAGTCCGATAAACAGATCCATGTCGTTGCCCTTTCCTGCATGGAATTGGGGCGCGCCTTTCGGCAAGACCCCGTGAACACGCTAAGCGTGTAAGGGCAACGACACCCGAATCTCCAGCATCGTCACAAGCCGCGACGGTGCCGGCGAGTGCCAAGCCCCATTACGGCATCTCGAATCGCCGGTCGCTGGCGCGACCGCCGATAACCGCTCCTATCCCTCGCGCCTCCGCACGCTGGCGCGTGCTCCGCGCTGCGCTTGGCCACCGCCTACGGCGGTCGCGCCCTTGCGGGCGGGTGCTCGACCGCTCGTTCTTTCGTCCTCGCTCCCGACCCGGGCCGCCGCTTCAACGGCCGCCTTTTTCTGCCCGCGGTCCGGAGTCCGCCGCCGCGCCCGGAGGAGAGAAGAGCTTGCGAACGGGCAAGCCGTTCGGAGGAGGGAGGGAGTCATGTCCGCCGTCGTCAATCTCAGGCGCGAGCCGAAGCTGCGCGAGGCGTTCGAACACGCGCATGTCGTCAACAACACCGTGCTGGTCGACCGCCGCACGAAGTGGGGGAACCCGTTCAGGGTCTCCCCGGGCCAGGATGCCGCGCAGGCGGTTGCGCGCTACCGCGTCCATCTCTGGCGGCAGATCCGCGCGGGCGAGGTCTCGCTGGAGGAGCTCGCCGAACTGGACGGCTGCTGGCTGGCGTGCTGGTGCGTCGGGGACCACTCCTGTCACGCAGAGGTGCTCGCGCGCGCGGCGGAATGGGCGGCGCAGGTGCTGGCGGAGCGGGCGGGTGCGTGACGCGCCGCCGTGCTTCCCCTTCGACGCCGTGCCGGGCCGAACCGCCGATGGGGTCCGTGCAGGTGGAGAGAATAAGCCACCCCGACATGAAGTCCCATTGTGCCACACGTGCTCTCTCCAGCAACCCCTCCGGGGTCCTCCGGTCGCTTCGCTCCCTGCGGCCTGGGCAAGAAGCTCTAGGGGCGGACCGTGAAAGTCGACGACCGTGAAGATCGCTTGGCAGAGACCCCGCCCAATGCGCAACGCCGTGCCAGCGCGATCTTCCGCACCACTCGCCGACTTTCCGCACCACTCCGCCCCAAGAGCTTCCAGGCCCAGGTGCTTCCGTTGCGCGCGCGTGACCCAACAGGACATCACGTCGGGGATCGGCCCCGAACGTGCAACCGATCGCAAGGAGATCGTCATGACCTTCGATACCGACACCGTCGAGACCGCCGGACAGTCCGCCACCGCGACCGTCTGCGAACACGCCGCCCTGTTCGGCGCGACCCCCGAGCGCGGCGAGTTCGACCCCCGCGACGTCTGGGACGAGGACGACGCGCTGACCGCAATCGGCGAGGCCTTCCGCATCCTCGCCGAAGGCGCCTGCCCCGACGGCACCCAGCTCGCCGACGAGCGCGAGAGCCTGCTCTGGGGCTTCGTAAACATGCTGCACGCCCAGACGCAGAGGCTCGACCGCGGCGTCGACCGGCTCAGCCCGGACCTGCGGGACCTCCAGCGCGCCCAGGACGGCACCGAGATCAAGTCGCGCGAGCTGGAGCTCGTCACCGACCGCGCGCAGAACCTCGGTGACCGGCGCGACGCCTTCGAGAAGATGCGCAACGCCGCCGCGCGAGCCTACCGCACGGAGACCGGCGACACCTGGCGGCCCCGGTACGGCAGCCACACCAGCCAGACCGACAAGCTGACCAGCGCCGCCATCGACGCCCGCGACTTCGTCCGCGCCCGCAAGGACCGCGCGACCATGGCGCACCTGCCGCAGGGCACCCTCGTCGCCATCGCCGGCGGCAAGGACGTCGCCGACCCGGCCGCGGTGATCGCCAGGCTCGACCAGACCCGCGCCAAATACGCCGACCTCGTGCTCGTGCATGGCGGCGGCCCCGGCGTCGAGAAGATCGCGGCGCGCTGGGCCGAGCGGAACGGCGTCGACCAGGTCGTCTGCAAGCCGGACTGGGACCGCCACGGCCGCGCCGCCCCGTTCCGCCGCAACGAGGAGCTGCTCAACCTCCTGCCGAAGGGCGTCATCGCGTTCCCCGGCAGCGGCATCACCGAGAACCTCATCCACCGCGCGCGCCAGCTCGGCATCCCGGTTCTGGCCGCCTGACCGCAACGCATCGCGGGCCGTGTCGTCGCTCCGGCGGCGGCGCGGCCCGTTTTCGCGTTCGCACATCGGTCGCGCGGCAACACCCACACCTCGCGCGCGCTTCGCGCCGCGCTCGTGCGGAGTCTGCCCCGGACCACGATCCGGGGGCACGCTGTCGCTCGCACCGCTCCGGACGCCGCCGGCCTCGCGCTACGCGCTTCTGCCTTCGGCGCCATCGCCGCGCCGTTCCGCTGCCGCGTCGCGCGCCGCTGCACCATGCTTCGCCCGGGTGCATCGCCGTCCGCGCCGATCCCGGCGCACCGCCCGCCGCACTTCCGCCGGCGTGACTGTCGACGGCACTGCCGGCGCTGCCGCCGGCCCGCTCGGCACGGTGCTTCGCACCAGTGCCCTCGCTCGCGCCGGCGAGGCCGTCCGCTCACACGCCGCTGCGGCTCCGATCCGCCGGGTTCTCCGGCGTCGATTTCCCCATCGCTCATACATCGCCAATCGTGGTTCTGACCCGCCGGGGCGGGCTTCGGGGTCACACCTAACGCACTGAAAGTGCTGGTGGCGCTTGCGCGCGTTTGCGGCGCCCTGCCGGCGCCACGTCCGCCTCCCGGCGCCTGTGGGCGCCTCCTTGTTGTTGGATCGAGCGTGTATCGGTGCGATACACGGCGTTTGTCATGACCGGGGCGTCGTCAGGCGTCGCATGCGTCCACCGATACACGGACCGACATACGCTCAGACACGGGAAAAACACCGACCGATACACGACCGGCATACGCGCATTGCGCTGGAGATGCGCGGGTGGCGGCCCCTGGCCGCTGCCGATACCAGCTCACCATGCGCCCGGGAACAGATTACGCGGACCCGAATGCGCCCGCGCGGACCTTCGCCCCGCTCAACCCGCGGCGTCCCCGCGGAGCGTGGCGAACCTTATTTCGCCCGCAAGCGGGACCGTAAGATTTCGGTTCAGCACCGCAATCACAATCAAAATTGCCGCCGCGCTTCGTCGTTTTCGCGCTTCGACGGTATATATGGAGGCATCGGCGAAGGGCGTCGGTGCCGTCCGCCTCGTGGGCGGGCGCTCTGACCACGCGTCTTGAGAGGATGTGACGTGCCCGAATCGCCAATAGAGGAATTCGTCGAAGCCGTGCTCGACCGCCTGCCGGCGGCGCGCACCGAGGAATTGATACAGGATGTGTTCGCGACCATCGAAGCGGATCCCGCCCTGCATCGCGAATACGACGCGCTCTGCGAGCAGTACCGGACACCCGGCCTGTCGGGTCCCGGCAACGTCAACCCGACCATCTCTACCTGGGTCATGAAGAAGACGGGCAGATCGACGATCTCGAGCGGCCATCCCAGCACCCGGACCAAACTCATCAAGACCTTTTCCAGACTGGGCTGAGCCTTCGCACCAAGCCGTTAACGATCTCGGCGGATTACCGTCGATTGCAGCCCCGACGCTCATAACCGAACGTACCCGGGAGGACGCAAAGCCGATGAGCTGGCTGAATGACCTGGAGGCAGTCTTGTCGGCCTTGATGTCGGCGACTGCAAATTCGCAGCCGGAAAATGACAACCCCGGCTTAGATGCGCGTCGGAACCGGGTGTCCGAGGTCCTCGCCAGGCATCCGGCCCTCGCGGACTTGTTGCCGAAGAGCAACAACTGGCACTTGTATTCCTTGGCGCACGGAATGCCCTGCACCACCGAAAAGCTGTTGGCGACACTGATCGACCGCCTTCTCGATACCGCCAACCATATCGGCATCGAACCCGCCGCCCGAACTCTGGACCGTCTTCTGTCCGATGCCGAGAAGCGCAATCTTCCCGGGTTCGACCTCACGTTCTTTCGCGGCCTCAAGTTCGCCGGACGCTGGGACATCGCTCCCGGCCTTTACGTGCTCCCCTTTCCGATGCTGAAGCAGCAGATCAGGCGACGGACGGGGCGAAGGCCTGATTCGCTCCTGTATGGCATCGATCCCGGAGACGAGCAGTCTGTCGCCGTGCTCGTCAGCGAGTTCCGTTGGGGACCCGTGATCGTTTCGACCGAGGGCCGAACCCTCAGCGATCCGTATCCCGTGGAGATGAACCTCGTTTTCGATCACAACCCGTTGCTGCTCGTCGCCCTGATGGCCGTGACCCTGCAGCGTCCCCTATGGATCCTGTTCAAAACGTTTTGTGCCGAACCATGGGTGGATGATTTCTTCGACGTGGCAGGCGGTGGGGGAGTCTACTTCTCCTCACCAACCCCACTCGGGCCGTCAACCTTTCCCGAAGCAACTCCGGAAGCTGCGGAGATCACCGAACGGGCGTTTCGTGAGTGGAACGCCCTTCCCGTCTCTGACCGCGAGGTTCTTGCCCTTGCGGTCACCAGGCTTTCCGAATCCCTCTCGCGAACCGGCATGCTGACGGAACAGGACAGGACGCTCGATGTTTCAATCGCCCTGGAAATCCTCTACCGCCTCGACGATGGGGAAATCACCCAAAAGCTCTCGACGAGGGCGGGCTGGTATCTCGGCAACGACCTGGACGATCGCATCGAGACCAGGAAAGCCATTGCCAAGTTCTACGGCCTCCGCTCGCAGATCATCCACGGCGCAAGTGCCATGCGCGGCCGGAAGCAGAAGCCCTCCACCCCGACAGTCGAGCAGCAAATTCGAGAACAAGCCTTCCAGGTAGCGAGGGCGACATTGTTTCGCCATCTCGAAAGGGGGAGGGTGCCGGCCAAAGATGACTGGTCAGCGATCGTGATGGGCGCAGACGCCGCCAAGCAATAGATGGGAGCTACACCCAGATTGGGCGAAATGCCGATGCTTGAGAAGCCCTCTCGGCCCATGTCACGGGGGGATTGCGCTCCCAACGTCGGCCCGGCTCAGTCGTCGGCGCCCGAGCGCAGCGATTCGTGGAAGGCCGCGGCCTCCGCGACCAGCTTGTCGAGCTCGTCCTGGCGTCCTTCGCGGATCATTTCGCCGCGCTTCTCGGTCGCCAGGAACCAGGTGTAGCGGAACATCCGCTCGATCAGCGGCGCCATGGAACCCGCGACCGAGCCCGCTTCGACGCTCTCCGGCGCCCGCGCGAGCGCGAGGATCCGCTCGCGGACGTATTCCGCGGCCGGCCTTTCATGGGCGGCGGCGGCCCGTTTCACCTCTTCCCACTCCGATTCCGAAAAGCGGATGCCCCGCGTCTTGCGCGCGTCGCCCGACTTTTCGGCGGCGTTTTCGCCGCCCGGCGCCTCGTTCCGATCCTCTTCATTCATTGTTGCCGCCCCCGGATAACTCCCGCGACAGCCCGGTCGTGCCGTTGCGGCCCGCCGCTATCGTCACAATCCAAGGTCCATGCCTCCCTTTCCGCGGTCGCGGACCGGCGCTTCCACCTCTTTCGCGGGTGCTTTCGACGGGGCCGTCTCTGTCCCACGATCCTTCGCCGTGCTCGATCCTGCCCCGCGAGCCGCCCGACGCTCCGCGCCGAGGGCCGCGTCCGCAGCCCTGTCCGGCGCCTCGCGCTTCATCTCGCCGATGCCTTCGAGCGCCGCGATCCGTTCCCCGGTGGCGGCCTGGAGCTGGGCCCGGAGGTCGGCCGCGTCGTCGGTGACCAGCTCGGCCCGGTCGCGGGCGCGGCTGATCTCGACGTAGAAGCTCTTCTGCGTGGTGAGATGGGGGTGCCTCGCCTCCATCGCGGCGATCACGCTGTCGACCGTGCGGCCCTGGAACGCATGCACGGTGGACGCCCAGGCGTGGTCGAGATGGCGTAGTTGCGGGTCGTTCCGCCCGAGTTCGAGCGTCTTGCCGTCCTCAAGGCGGAACGTCACTTGGCCGTCCTTCACCGCGACCACCTCCGCCGTGCGGCTGTTGACCAGCCCGAGCCCGGCGTCGTTGCGCGTCCAGCGGATGCGGTCGCCCGCGCGGAGCTCGATCTCCTCGGCCCGGTAGACCTCGCTCCCGCCCCTTCGACCGCCGATCTCCTCGGGCTTCCAGGCGACCTTGCCGCCGTGGCGATCGTCGAGCATCACGGCGCCCGCCTTGTAATCGACGCCCGCGACGCGGCGCTCGTCGCCCTTCGCGACGCCGATCCGCTTGTAGGGGCGGTGGAACGCCACGACGTCGCCGACGCCGTAGTTGCCCGCCAGCGACTTCTCCGCGTTGGTGTAGCCCTTCGAGACCAGGCGCTCGGCCTGCATCGAGGGCCCGTGGATGCGGCCCTCGCGGGCGAGGCGCTCGCGGATGTGGCCGTTGATCTGCTGCCGGAGCTCGTGGGAGGGCGCCATGACGCCGGTGTTTTCCCGCGCCTCGTCCGACAGGCCGAGCCATCGGGCCGCCACCGCGCCGGCGATATTGTCGGGCTTCACCTCGGCGACGTTGGAGCCGAGCTTGTCGAACGCCCTGCCGATCTCGCCCGCGAGGCTCGCCTCCACCGCCTGTTTCAGCTCGGGGTCGCGCTGGCGCATGATCTCGTCCATGACAGCGGTCTTCATCCCGGCGGCCTGGAGCTGGGCGAAGGGCTTGCCCGCGTCCACCGCATCGAGCTGCTTCGCGTCGCCCACCAGCACCACGCGCGGGATGCGGAACTCGTTGGCGATCCTGAGCAGGTCGCGGGCCTGCACGGTGGAGGCGAGCGAGCCCTCGTCGACCACCAGGATGGTCTTCGCGAAGGCGGCGCGCATGTCCTTCGCACCCCTGTTCGTGAGCCTTCCCTCCGCCACGCCGGCGTTGCGAGCGAGAAACCGTTGCAGCGTTTCCGACTCGATGCCGGCCTCGGAGGCCAGCGTCTGCACCGCCGAGGCCGAGGGCGCGAGGCCCGCCATGCGCCAGCCCTTCTTCTCCGCCAGCGTCCGCGCCCGGTCGAGCATCGTGGTCTTGCCGGTGCCCGCGTAGCCCTGCACCCCCACCGTCCGGTCCTTCGCCGACAGGATCAGCTTCACCGCCTCCTTCTGGCCGGCCGTGAGCGGCCCCTTGTTGAGGTGTCCCTGGACCTGCCAGCCCCGCATCGGCGCGCGGCCGCGGTCCTGGCCGGCGTGCATGAGCGCGACCGTCTCGCGCTCCTCGCCAACGGTGCGGTCCGTGGCGAGCGAGTTCTCGGCGCCCGGTATGTCGACCGCGTGCAGCGCGCCTTCCTTCTCCAGCCGCGCCACCTCGCGCTCCACGTCCCCGACCAGGACCGCGCCCGGCGCATGGGCGAGCGCGGCCGTCAGCAGGCCGGCCCGCGAGAACACCGCCTCGCGCTCCGAGAGATGCGCCATCGCCCAGGCGACGGCCTCCCTGGCGGGCGAGGGCGGGGTTGTGTCTGGGGCGGTTTCGAGTTCCGGCCCGCGTCCATCCTGCCGCCCGGGCGGCCCATTTTCCGCCGGTGTGCGCGTCGGAGCCGCTGCCCCGTCATACCCATCGCCGATGTCCGGGAGCGGCGGCGCCTCCGGCTCCGGCGTCCTGCCCGTTCCGGACGCCGGTTCCACCGCCGCTTCCCGTTCCGAGGTTCCAACCCCGTCGGTCCCGGTGCCCGGTTCGGCCACTGCCTCCCGTTCCGGCGAGGCCGATCTTTCCACGGCCCCGGCGACCAGCGCGCCGGCGTCGAGGCCGATATCGGCCGCCTGGCGCTGCCACACGCCGCTGAGCTCGTCGCGGTCGATGTCGCGCTTCGAGGCCCGCGTCATCAGCGCGGCGCGCTCCGCGATGCGCGGATTGTCCGCGGAGGCGCCGAGCCCGCGCTCTTCCATCGCCGCCTCGATCTCGGCGCGGCGGCTCGAGAACGCCTCGATGGCTTCCCTCGGAACCCCCGCGATCTCGAAGCGCCCGTCGGCATGGGTCTTCTCGATGCCGTAGCCGAGGTCCTTCAGTCCGCGCGCGAGCTCCGCCCGGTAGAGGGCGCCCAGAAGCATCTTGGAATCGTAGAGCTTCTCGTTGGCCATCGAGCGCCATTTGTCGTCCTCGCCCTTGACCATGTTCGCGAGCACGGCATGGGTGTGCAGCTGCGGGTCGAGGTTGCGCGAGGTGTCGTGCCGGAAGGTGGCGGCGACGATCTTCTGGTTGCCCGTGCGCACCATGCGCCCGGTATCGGGGTCCTTCATGCGGGTCTCGGCGGCGTTCTTCTCGATCCAGTCGAGCGCCGCCGCCACGGCGCGGTCGTGGACGTCGACGATGCGCTTGTCGCCGCCCACCAGCGCGGCCAGCGAGACGGATTTCGGGGCCGAGAAGGTGAGGTCGCGGCCGGGGCGGTGCAGGATTTCGCCGTCCTTGCCGCGCCGCCCGAGCTCGGTGCCGGAGCCGTCCGGCACCTTGCCTTCGAGCACCGCGCGGAACGTGCCGGGGTCGACCGGGCCCTTCAGCCCGAGCTCTTCGGCGCCCTTGCCGGCCCAGCCGCTCGCCTCGCGGTGCTCGGGATCGTCCTTCGCGTAATAGCCGTCGCGCTCGTAATAGGACGCGCCCTGGGCGGCCGAGCTCAGCGCCCCGATCGAGAGCATGTCACGCCCAGTCCGAGGCGCGGCCCGCGTCCGGGTCCGCTGCGGCGTCCTCGTCCTCCGTGGAAGGAGCCTCCGGCGGCGGGGTTTGCGGTTCGCGTCTGTCAACGGGCGGCGTACCGTCCGCCGGTTTGCCGTCGGGCCGAGCGTCTTCCGGCGCGGGCGCCGACTCTTCAGAGTCCGATGCCGATGCCGTGGCCTCCCCCCGTTCGGCTTCCGCATCCGCGGTCCCGGCCTCTCCCGGCAGCGGCGGCAGGTCGAGCTCGCCCTGGTGCGGGCCGGTCGTCCGCCCGCTCTCCCGCGCCGGCAGCGGAGCGCCGGCCGGCGGATTTGCTTCCGACCGCTCCGGGATGGTCATGCCTTCGTCGTCGCGGGACACGGCGCCACCGGCTTCCGGTGCATTCACCGCTCCGGCGGGCTCCACCCCGTCCCCTTCGCGCGGCACGAACCGCTCCGCCGCGGCCGGGCGGGCGACGTATTTCAGGCGGATCGAGGCGACCGGGAACGGGCCCGGGAACTTCAGATAGCCCGCGAGGTTCTCCAGCCGCATGATCTCGGACGGCAGCGCCAGCGCGCGCAGCTCGCGGCGCGGCGTGAGGCTCACCCCGTCGCGGATGGTGTTGGCGCCGTAGGAGAACCCCTCGGAGACTTCCTCGATCTCGCTGCGCCCGAGGCTGTCCGCCGACCACTGCGCGGTGTCGCGGTCGGGTGCGGCCAGCACCACCCGCGTGCCGCAGAGCCCCGAGACGGTCTCCGCGCCGTTCCGGCCGTAAAGGTCGCGCAAGGCCGAGGCGACCTGGACGCCGAGCACGAAGCAGCCGCCGAACTGGCGCGACTCCGCGAGGCCGGGCTGGAGCGACGGCACCTGGTGGAGCGTCGGCAGCTCGTCGAGGATCACCCAGATGCGCCGCCCGTCGTCCTGGGCGAGCGACAGCATCGCGTTGACCGCGATCTCCAGCCAGGTCGAGATCAGACCCCGCAGGGACGCGTGCTGGTCGCCCCTCGACGTGAGGAACAGGAACCCGCCCCCGTTTCGGTCTCTGGCCTCGTCGGAGATCCACTCCCGGATCGAGAAGGGCTCGCCCTCGTCCGGCAGGAACTCCAGCGCCGAGAGGTTCGCTGTCAGCATGGCCCGCACGCTGAGCGCGGTCTTGGGGTTCTCGGGATCGACGATCGACTGCGCGACCGTGCCCTCCATCGCCTGCGCCAGCTCGGTCAGCTCGGTCTTGAGCAGGCGGTCGACCAGGACCTTGTTGCGCGTCTCGCCCTTCTGGCGGAGCACGCCCGCGCCGTTGGCGAAGAGCTGGCGCGCCGCCGTCACCCAGAACGGGTCCACCGTGTCCTTCTGCTGCGGGATCAGCGCCGCGGCCATCATGTCGAAGTCGCGCGGGTTGCGCGCCTCGTAGAACGGCGACCAGCGCGGCGCGCGGGCGTCGAGCGGGTTCAGCAGCACGTCGCGGTCCTTGTCGAAGAACGCGGCCGTGTAGGAGCCCATCTTGTCGTAGATCACGCAGCGCTCGCCGCGGGCGCGGATCTGCGCCACCAGGTCGGAGATCAGCACCGTCTTGCCCGAGCCCGTGGTGCCCGAGACGATCGTGTGCTGGGTCTCGGTGCGCTCCGGCCAGGGGATGCCCGCGATCGAATAGGGCCGGAGCCGCCTGCCGCCCGGCAGGCGCGCGAGCAGCCGCGCGCTGGGCGATTGCACCCGCCGGCGCAGCTCGGCGGCGCTGACCATCTCCGCGCCCCGGATGCGCTTCTGGCGCCCGAGCTGCGCGCCGCGCTACCAGAACGCGGCCAGGAACAGCACGATCAGCCCGCCGCCGGCCATCGCCCCGAGGCCGGCGCTCGCGAACATCTCGTCCCGGACCCGATCCCGCGCCGCCCTTGCCGGCACCGAGGCGGCGATGTCGCGGATGCTCATCACCCGCCGCGTGCCGTCCGCGAACCGGATTTCCTGGCCCGACTCCGGGTCGTAGCCCAGCACCAGCTTGACCTCGGCCAGCGTCACCATGCCGGCGGCGTACCACTCCGCGCCCGTGGTGCGGTGCCAGAGCGTCCAGGCCGGCACCCCGGCGGCCGGTATGCGGCTGGTCGCGGCGCCGGCATCGGCCACCACCGTCCCGTCGCCGGTCACCGTCATCGCCGCGCCCATCGGCGCGTAACCGGTGTAGCGGTCGGTGTCGACATGGGCCGAGGTCCTGATCTGGCGCCCCTCCAGCGTCGCGAAGCGGTGCGTGTCGTAGCCGGTATTCGCGAGCGAGAGATTGCCGGTGGTTCCCTCATGCGCGGCGGAGGACGCCGCGTCCTGGCCGACCGCCAGCACCGAGGTCGCGAGCACGGTGGCCTTCGACAGTCCATACGCCAATGCAGCCGCGAGAAACGGCACCGACATCGAGAGGTAGCCCGACATCACCGCGACGTCGGATGCCACCGCCCGGATGCCGGCCTGCGCCACCAGCGAGATGCCGATATCGCCGTCGGGCATGAGGGCGGCGGCCTGCATCCGTTCCGCGGCTTCCCCCATCGAGATGCGGTGCAGCACCGCGTAGAGCGGGCCCCACGATTGCAGCCAGACCAGCCCGGTGACATACGACCGGAAGATCGCCGTCCCCGCCGGGGTCAGCATCAGGAGCACCGCCATCGGGAAGGCGCCGATATAGAGGCACTCGAACACGATCCGGAGCAGCGGCACCCAGGTCTCGGCCTGCCGGCCGATCGCCCGGTAGGCGGAGACGGTCTGGGCCTCGGCGCGGGCTTCCGTGTAGGCGCGCAATGCCGCCGCGTTCCCGGCTTCCGCCGCCCATTGCTCACCGGCATCGTGGACCGCGTTCAGCACCATTTGTTGCCGCATGATCTCCGCCGCCGAACGCGCCGCGCCGATCAGGAAGGTGTGCGAGGCCGGCAGCGCCGCCAGCAGCTCGGCCCGGGCCAGCGCGTCGCTGCGCGCGTCCGGGAAGATGCGCCTGCCGAATATCGTCCCCGCCCGCTGTATCTCGGCGTTCCACTGCGCGTTCAGCCTGCCGGCCCCATCGCGGCAGGTGACGACCTGGCGGTCCATGGTGACGGCCCCGCCGGCGCCCGCCGCGCCGCGCGTCGCGAACTCGAACATCCGCGCGGGCGAGGCCCCGGCCGACGGCGTTCCGGTGGCGGTGACCAACCGCCAGAGGTCGATGGATTCGCGCAGATCGTCGGCCGTGACGTGGCCCAGCAGCAGCGCGTGGAAGACGCACTGGCGGGCGTAGTTGCGGACGTTGCGCGCGAACACCGCGTCGGTGATCTCCAGCCGCGTCGCCTTGGCCGCGAGCCTCGCCCCGAAGATCAGCCCGTGCCTCTGGTAGACGAGGTCGTTCGGCAGCGCGAAGGCCTGCTCGGTGAGACGGGTGAGGCCGTCTCCCATCTGCGAGGTCAGCGAGGCGAACAGCGCGAGCCCGATGGGCACGTTCGCCACCACGGCAGGGGCCAGGGTCGGATCGAGCCGGTCGACCACCCGCACCGTCGCCTTGGGCACGATCATGGCGCCCCAGATGGCGGCGAACAGCAACACCCACTTGGCGTTATCCTTCCACGACCCGCCGAAGGCGGTGCGGAACAGGACCCAGGCGAGGCCGGCGGCGCCCGCAATCTGGGCCAAGGTGATATAGGCGCCGCCCGAGGTGATCGCGGCGACCGCATTCAGGAGATCGACGAGGTAGGTCCCGCCGCCGAGGGTGAAGAGCTCGTACATTATATATAGGCGCCTACCGCGACCCGGCCCCGGCGCCGCCGCGCGCGAAGGCGAGAGCGGCCCGGAGATCGGCGGAGAGCGCGCCCGCGAGCTCGGTCTCGATCAGCCTGAGCTTCTCGACCACCGCCAGCGCCGTGTTGAGGCGCTGGAGACCCTGGTGCCTGTGCCTTGCCAGCGCGATCCGGTTGGCGCGCAAGCCCTCGCGCCAGCGCTTGAGCTGATCGCCGTCGGCGATGTCCAGCGTGCCGGCCCTTTCCTCGACGGTGCGGTGGAGGTCGGTGATCCAGACCTGCATGACGTCGAGGGCGACGGCCTCGGCGAGCGCGTCCATCTCCTGGTCGATCACCGCCCCCCGGTAGGCGGCGGCGGTATTGGCGACCCGGTAGACCGGCAGGGTGGTGAGGTTGACCAGCCCCAGGGCCGGCGCGGGCACGGCGGTGTCGTTGCGCACCGCGTCCACCATGTCGCGCAGCAGCTCCGCCACCCGCGCGCGGAAGCCCCGGTTGGGCGGCACGGTCGCCGTGCCGAGCGTCGGGTTGAGGCAGTCGGCCGTCGTGTCGCACCGGTAGACCGGGAGATTGCCGCCGCCCTCCATCAGGGTCTCGGTGACGCGGCGGTCCAGCGCCAGCGGCTCCAGGATGCGGACCCTCGGGCCACGCGCGTCGGAGTCGGATGTTGGAGCCGTGACGATCACCGTGCCGGTGACCGCCATGGCGAACTCGGCGAGCTGGGTGTCGCCGGACAGGAACGAGGACGCCCGGATCGCCTTCCAGGCGTAGTTGACGTTGACCGGCACCTGGTCGGCGATCGCGCCCGAGGCGGCGGCCAGGGTCGAGTTGCGCTGGCCGTCCGCGCCGCAGCCGTGCCTCGCGGCGGCATAGTCCGAGAAGATGCCCTGGCTGGTGCCGATCGCGGCGCAGATCGACGCGCTCGCCCGGTCGTTCTTCGACCAGGCGGCGCCGACCAGCGCCTGGGCGGTCTCGCAGGAGTTGAGGTTCTGCGCGTTCACCCACTGCGCCAGCGCCCTGAGCTTCGCCATGGTCTCGGCGATGACCGGCGAGATCGTCTCCAGCGCGAGCTCGAAGGCGAAGCCGGCGGCGTTCTGGGCGACGGCGCGCCCGAAGGCGATCAGCTGGTCCGAGTCGATGAACGAGAACGCGCCCGCGAAGGCGTCGATGCCGCCGCAGCCGGCGCGGAAGGAGGGCAGGTTGACCGTCGCCACCTGCTCGGAGCGCACCGGCGAGCGAAGGTAGAGGTTGCCCAGCGTCCAGTGCCCGGAGGCCTGGCCCTGGAACGCGGTCGGCCCGGTGGTGTTGACCGCCGCCCCCTGCCAGAACCGGTTCATCTCCGAGAGCACGTCGGCATGGGCGGGAGAGGTCGACAGCAGGAGCGCGGACACGGCGGCAGCCGCGACGCTCTTCAGATCAGTAATCATGTCCGGGCTCCAGGGCGGTCAGCGCGAATATCCGCTCGGCCATCTGGTCCTCGGCCATCACGCCGAAGCCGACCGGCAGGACCCGCTTCGTGGCGGTGTCGAACAGTACGAGGGCCGGCACCGGGGCATTGCCGAGGCCAAGCTTCGCGGCCCGCCCGTTGTCCGGCACCGCCTCGGGCCAGCCTTCCAGCGCCGCGCCCGTGAGCGAGACGGCGAGTACGTCGAGGCCGTGCCTCATGGCGAAGGCGCGCAGCAGCGGGCCGAACACCTTGCATCCGGCGCAGCCGGCATGTCCCAGGTAGATCAGCCCGTAGCGCTCCCCGAGCCGGGCCAGCGCGGCGTCGCGCTCCAGCCTGCGCCCGTCCGACCAGACCTGCTTGGCGAGCGCGCCGACCGGGCGGCGGAGCGTGTAGTCGAGTTCCGGCGTCGCCCAGACGGCACGCCTGAAGGCGTCGGAGAACGCAGCGGCACGTTGCAGCGTCTCCTGCTGGAGGCGCAGATAGGCGGTGACGTTGGCAGGGGTCGGATCGAGGATCGCCTCCGCGCGGGCTTCTTCGAGCGCACGGCGCATCGCCTCGATCCGCTCCGTCGCGGGGCGCTCGTCCACGACGGGAGGAACTGTCCGGGGCGCCGGTTCCGCTTCGGGAGGGTCCTCCCGCCGGTCGCAGTAGAAATGCCAGCCGAGGACCTGTCCCGCGCCCAAGCCGGGCTCCCCGCACCAGGACCGCCACTCGGCCGCCGCGGGCGCGCCCAGCGCCGCCCAGACGGCCGTCGCGGCGAGGACGCGTTTCAGGGCGCACAGGGCGGTGTATTTCGCGCACCGCGTCATCATTCTCCTCGCCGGTAGAAGTCGCGGATGCGCGTGCGCATGACCGCCCCCGTGTCGCCCGCGTCGGGCAGCGACACCGACGGCTCCCTCGACCCGTCCATCAGGTCCTCGGTGAACTCCGACAGGTCCAGGCTGGCGAAGTCGATCCCCTCGATCTCCGCCACCGTGAAGCCCCGGCAGCTCGACCAGCCGATGCCGAGCTGCGCGCGGCCCTGCTGCTGCAGGATGCGCCCGAGCTTGGAGCCGAACACGCACCAGGCCCGCGAGTGCCGGATGCAGATGCCGAAGAGGGTCTTCCGCGAGCAGTAGCGGCCGAGATAGTGGGTGTTGCCGGCGTTGCGCTCCTCGGCAAGCTCGATCTCCGAGGCCGAGCAGTCGGCGAGACCGACCAGGGCGCCCGAGTTCCTGCAGCAATTGGCGAGCCCCCCGAAATGGATGTGGCAGGCCCGGCGCCGGCCCTTGAAGAAGCGCATGTCCTGGCGGTCGAACTCGTCGCCGCCCAGCTCCAGCGCCATGTTGAGCCGCGTCGCCGCGTTCACGAACCCGGTGTTCGATTGCGAGGGAACGGTCTCGCAGCCGGCGCCGACGCAGTAGCGAACCGAGCCGCACGAGCCCCCGGATTGCGCGTCCCGAAGCCCGGCGTTGCAGTCCGTGGCCCCGCCCGACGCGATTCCGTCCGCGCGGTGAACGGAAGAGTGCGGCGACGCCGCGACGGTCTCCGAGCGCCGCACCATCGGATCGCTCGCCGCGACCGGCCTCTCCGGGCGGTTCGTCGTACCCCGGACCACCGTGCGTCCGGCGGCGCCGCCCGGGTCGTCCGGGTCGGCAAGCCTTGCCCGGGCCGCGTCTTCCATGCCGGAGGCCGTCAGGTTCCGTTCGGGCACGTCCGTTCCCGCGTAGCCCGGCACCTTGCCCGCGCTCGCGGCGTCGCGCGCGATCGCGCCCGCCGCGGCCGCCCCCGCATTGCCGATGGCGCGGGCGTCCGCCTTCGGATCGCCTGCCCGCGCCGCCATGCCGGAGACCACCCAAAGCATCAGGCAGACGAGGACGAACATCGCCGCCCAGGTCAGCAGCCGGACGATGCGCGTTCCGCGGTCGATCGCGACCGCGATGCGGTCCTCCGAATGTTCGCTCGGTTCCGTCATGGCCTGTCTTCCCCTCCCACGCGTTCCAGAAGGGCCTGCGCAACCGTGCGCCCGGAATCGCCCTCGTCCGCAACCGCTTCCAGCGCGGCCGCCAATCCAATGTTGCCGGTGACAAGGTCGTGCGGTGGCGCGGGATCGTCCGCGCAGCCCCGACTCCGGCAGGGCGGCACGCCGCCGGGCACGACGACCACCGCCGGCACGCGCGTCACGCCGAACAGGCGGAACAGGCGTGGGTCGACGGCAATGCCGGCCTCCGCGCCGCCGAGGCGTGCGCCGATTTCCCTGGCGGTTGCGGGCAGTCCGTCTTCCGAAACGCCACGCAGGACCAGCGGAACCCCGAAGATTGCCGCCTCGTGCGCCCACTGCCGCCACGATGCCGCCGGCACCGACAGGCTGGTGAAGATCAGGATTTCCGCCGTGCCGGCGCGCGCGCCGGAGAGTTCACCGGCGTGGCGTTCGGCCGGGAGCGGCGAAGTCTCTCCGGATCGGCCCGGCACCGTCTGCCGCGCGGTCTCCCGGGCGCGTCGGAGGGCACGCTCGATCACGTCGCGCGTCCAGTCGCCGAGATCGTCGCTCCCCGCCTTGCGCAGCACGTCCTCAACCAAACGCGCCGCGTCGGCATCGGAATCTGCCGTGCTCGTCCCGTCCGCGCGGACAGGATCGGGAAGGCCCGCCGCCAGCAGCACAGCCAACAGAAAGACCGTAATCGACCCTTGCAGGGATCGGATCATCGCTCTATCCTTCAGGTGCCGTTTATCTTTGTATTTCAATGGGTTCATAACAGGCAGCAGTTCCGTTTGCGCCACAGCAGGTAGCCGAAGTTCTCGCCCGCGACCGGCACCTCGCGGAGCGTCTCCCAGAGCACCGAGGAGCGCCCCGTGGGATTGCAGCCGGTGAGCGGATCGACCGCCGGCACCGGCTGGGTCATCTGCCAGCGGTATTGCGATTTCTGCATGATCGGCATCGGATAGCGCCCGCAGAGCGCGCCCGAGCCGAACGTGCCCCAGGCAAGCCCGGCGCGGTGCAGCCGGTAGAGCAGGCGCTGGGACGCCAGCAGCGAGGCCTGGACGCCCCCGACATGGGCCGCGACGTTGCCGGTGAGCGGATACATCCCGCCCTGGCATCCCGCGCACCAGAACATCGGGTCGAGCGGCAGGCCTACCGATGAAGCCGCACAGTCGGCGGCGCAGGCCGCCTGGGCCGGCAGGTTTGCGAACAGCGCCGCCTCCGGGTTGAGCAGGAACGACAGCTCGTCGTCGAGCCAGGCCGGGTCGAGCTCCGAGGCCCAGGCGATGTCGAGGCCGCCGCCCTCCAGGCAGCCGAGATCGAGCAGCACGCCGATCCAGCTCAACAGCGGGTACATGTAAAGGTGAGCGTGCCACACTGAACCCGCCGCGCCGTCGCCACCCGAGGAGCCGGTGCGCCCGCGCCCGGCGGGCAGA
>JAJEAZ010000008.1 GCA_022824105.1 Alphaproteobacteria bacterium | reverse complement strand
CTTCCATCTCGCTTGCGATGTCCTCAAGGAAGGGCGCGATCTGCTTGCAGGGGCCGCACCATTCGGCCCAGAAATCGACCACGACGGGCTTGTCCGCCTGCCTGACATCCTCATCGAAACTTGCATCCGTCGTGTGCCGGGTGGCCATGCCCTTCTCTCCCGTCAGATCGTCTTCATTCCGCCTTCAAGTGGCCGCAAAGCGGGGTTCCGTCAAGGCATATATGGCGCAAGGCAGCTTTCGGGAATCGGCATCAGCAAGGGCGCATCGGTCCAGAGCAGGGCCGCGCGTACCGGAAGTTCGGGCCGTATCTGCCGCAACAGCGCGACATAGCGCGCTAATTGCCGCAGATAGGCCGCCGGCGCCTGGGCGGGATCGGAAGGCGGCGCGCGCCCGCTCTTGAAGTCGACGATCAGCGTCTCCTCCGGCAACAGCGCCAGCCGGTCGACGCGCGCGTTCACGATCTCGCCGCCGATTCGGCCCACCAGCGGCGCTTCCGCCCGGCTGTCGGGGCCGAACACGGGGCGGAAGGCGGGGTCCTCCAGCACGGCCATCGCCTCGCGGGCCGTTGCCTCGGCCTCCGCCGCCAGTCCCGGATCGGACTCCAGGAACCCTCGCGCGGTTTCGAGGCGGCGCTCGGCCGGGACCTCCGGCAGAAACTCCAGCAGCTTGTGGATCGCCCGGCCCCGGCGGAAGCGCCCGGCCGGCCCGCCGCGAAGCGGGGAGGCGACCGCCAGGGCTTCCTCATCATCCTCCCCGGACGGCGCGGCGACCGGGCGCGGAGGCGCGGGGCGGCGGGCCCAGCCGGGCAGGGAAGGCGGGGCCTCGGCCTCCTCGACCCGGCTGTCGGCTTCGCTGTCCGCGGCGGGCCGCTCCATGACCAGCAGGGGTTGGTCGAAGTCCGGGTCCTCTTCCTGTGTCAGGCGATCCTGCAGCCTGTTTCCCACGGCGTGGTACCAGCAGTCGTCCGGCAGGTCCCTGCCGCTATTGTTCCAGCCGCACAGCACCAGCCGGTCGGCGGCGCGCGTCATCGCGACATAGAGCAGCCGGCGGCGCTCCTCGGCGTCGGCCTTTCGATGCGCTTCCAGCAGCGGCTTCGAAGACGGGTCGATGGCGTCCCGGCCCTTGGAAGGCGGCCAGAGCAGCAGGTCTCCCTTGCGCAACAGATGCGGGTCGTTGCGGGCCGTCCTGATCGCGGTCGTGTCGGGCAGGATGACGACCGGCGCCTCCAGCCCCTTTGCGCCGTGGACGGTGCTCACCCGCACCTCGTCGCGGCCGCGCTGGTCCAGCTGCCGCTTCACCTCGGCTTCCCCGCTTCGCAGCCATTGCAGGAAGCCCTGCAGGCTCGGCGGATGGCGGCGCTCATAGTCGAGCGCGGCGTTCAGGAGTTCGTCTATCGGGTCATTGGCCTCCTCGCCGAGCCGGGCCGCAATCTTCCGGCGCAGGCCGCCTTCCGCCAGCAGGTCGGCGAAGAACGCATGGACGCCGACATAATCCGCCCTGGCGAGCAGCGCGCCCAGCGTCTCGAAGCAGGGGCCGAACCGGTCCGTGTCCCGGCGTTTGCCGAGCGCGGCCCAGAGCGTGCCTTTCCGGCCATGGGCAAGTTCGAACAGCGCGTCGTCGTCGAAACCGAACAGCGGCCCCTTCAGCACGGTCGCGAGCGTGAGGTCGTCTTCCGGCAGGAGTGCGAAATCGCCGATGGCGGCCAGGTCCATCACGGCGAGCTCGTCCGCGAGCGTCATGCGGTCGATGCCGGCGACAGGCACCCCCCGCTGCTTCAGCGCCGCGATGACGCGCGGGATGAAGGCCCGGTCTTTCCGGCGCGGCAGCAGGATCATGATGTCGCCGGCGCGCATCCGCCGTCCGCCGGGTGCGACCGGCTCGCCGCGCGCGAGCCAGATGGCGATGCGCCGGGCGACCTTGTCGGCCAGGCTTGTTTCGGCAATGTCCTCGCGGAGATAGTCCAGGGGCGGCTCGAAGGGGTCCGCCGCTTCGCGCTTCTCGCCCATTTCGAGGGGCCAGATCTCGAGGCGCCCCCCGGCGCCGCTGCGGCTGGCCTTGTGTTCCGGCTCCCGGACTCCAGGGCCGAGGTCCAACCTCTCCTCGCCCGCGAACACCAGGTCCACGGCTTCCAGAAGCACCGGCGCGGCGCGGAAGGAGACCGCCAGCGGCACATCCTCCCAACGCTGTCCGGCCTCCTTCGAGCGCCGGCCGAGTTTCCCGCGCATGTCCTCGAAGCGCTCCGGCTCGGCGCCCTGGAAGCGGTAGATCGACTGCTTGGGGTCGCCCACGGCGAAAAGCGTGCGCGTCGCTTCGCTCGCTCCTTCGCCTGCAAAGAACTCCTGCGTCAACGCTTCGACGAGGTCCCATTGCGAGGGGCTGGTGTCCTGCGCCTCGTCGATCAGCACATGGTCGATGCCCCGGTCGAGCTTGTAGTGGACCCAGGCGACCGAAGCGGTTCGCAGCAGGCCAAGGGCGCTCTCGATCAGGTCGTCATAGTCGAGCAGGCCGGCCCGGCCCTTGGCCCTGCGGTACTCGCCGTCCACCGCTTCGCCCAGCACAAGCGCCGCCCTGGATGCGTTGAGCGTGGCCTCGATCCGGCGGCGTTCGCGAAGCCGCTCGATCCGTTCGCGCTCCGCTTCCAGCAGGCCCGGCAGGCGTTCGCGGCCGGCGAGGTTCTTCGTGCCGAAGTCGTCTCGCGGCTGGCCGTCCGACTTGTGGAAGACCTTGCGGACCTCCTCGATGTCGTCGTCGGAAGGGTCGTCGATCTCCGCCCAGCGCCGGAGGCTTGCGGCGTGCCGCTTGTCGGTCACGCCTCCGCTCGCCAGGATCGATGCCGCCTTCAGGAGCGCGTTCGTCCCCCTTTTCGTCCGCTCCGGAACCTCCGGCAGCACGAGTGCGCCTGTCAGCGTCTCCAGCGCCTGCGGCCCGAACGCGCTGCGGTTGCCGAGCAGTTCGGCGACGAAAGCGCGGATGTTGAACTCCGCCAGATTGTCGGCGATCCCGGCTGCGGCCTCGTCGATCCGGTCGTCGCCGCTGCCCAGCACGGCATCGCGCGCGTTCCCCTGCATGGCCTGCGCCTCGCGCTCGTCGGCAAGCTGGAACCAGGGGGAGACGCCGGCTTCGATGGGAAAGCGCCCGAGCAGGCTCTGGCAGAAGGCGTGGATGGTGTCGATCCGGAGTCCGACCGGCGCATCGACCACGCGGGCGAAAAGCCGCCGCGCACGGTTCAGCGTCTCGCCGTCCGGGGCTTCGGCGCCGAGGCGGACAAGCGCCGGAGCGAGGTCTTCGTCGGATGCCGTCGCCCACCCGGCCAGTTCCCGCTCGATGCGGATGCGCATTTCGGCGGCCGCGGCGCGGGTGTAGGTGAGGCAGAGGATGCGTTCCGGCAGCGCGCCTTCGAGCAGCAGCGCCAGCACGCGGTCCGCCAGCACCTTGGTCTTGCCGGAGCCGGCATTGGCGTCCACCCAGGCGGACGCCTCCGGGTCGGCCGCCCGCTGCTGCTGCGCCGTCGCAGCCGCGACCGCCGGGTTCAGAGCGTCCGGGACCATTCGTCTTTCCTCGAAAGGTGCCGGTAATCGTTGTAAGCGCCGGCGAATTCCGGCCTCGGCTCCGCGAGATAGGGCATGG
>JAJEAZ010000630.1 GCA_022824105.1 Alphaproteobacteria bacterium | reverse complement strand
CGCGGGCCGACGCCAGCCACGTGGAGGGCGCGCCGCCCCGCGCGCGGGGCCCTCCCATGGACTATGGGGACAAGCTACCGCCGAGACCCTGGTGCAATTTTACGCCGCCGCACCGGTACATTTTTGCTCCGCCGTTGACAGGCGTGTCGGAGGCGCCGGCGCGCGTGTCGGCGTCGAGGACCTCGCCGGTGCCGGAGGGGTCGAAGCTGGCGCTGGCCGGTGAGGAGGCCGGGTTCTGGCCGTCGGAGCCGGTCTGGTCGTCGTTGGAGCCGGGGTCCGACGAATCGTCCGCGTTGGGGTCGGCGTCCGGATCGGCTTGGGAGGGCGCCGTGCCGGCGGCGCTGGCGGGAGGTTGCTGGCCGTCGGGATCGGCAGTTGGGTCCGGGTTGCCGGAGTCGTTCTCGATCAGCCTGTCATAGGCTTCCTCAACGCTGCAGTCGGGCCAGCACTCGGCGTCCTCGGGAAGGACGAAGCCCGCGTCTGCAAGAATGGGATGGGTGACGAGCTGCGAGGCAAGCTGCCAGACTTGGGGATCGCGATCGCGCCTACGGGTATGGTGCTTGAGCGCGCAGGCGGTGACGATGCGGGCAAGCGCGGTCTTGAGCAGGTCGGCTTCGGTGTCGATCACCCATGCCGGCGAGAAGCGGATCTCGTGGCCGTCGCTCGCGATCGTCTGCCGGGCGAAGTCGGGCCGGAGCGGCAGGCGCAGCGTGAGGTTGCCGAAGAAGGGCTGGTCCTGGAGGAGGGCCGTGACGCACCTGCTGAGGCGCGTCGCGGCGTCCTTGATGGCGCGGGAGGTCATCAGGCGGCTTCCCTGAGCGCGGCGCCGGGCGGGGCGAAGTAGCCGGCGAACTTGGCGGCGAGGTCCTCGGCGTCGCGCTTGACGCGCGCACGGGTTACCGGGCTGAAGGAGCTGGAGGGCCGGAGCTCGTCGGGATCGACGCTGGCAATCCTGTCTTTCACCTGCTGGCAGAGCTGGGCGAGGCGCTCGTCGCCGAAGATGTTGAGGCGGGGCACGATGTCGACCAGGTCGCGGATATTGCCGATGAGGCTGTTCCTGAAGACGAGCGGCTTGCCTTCGGCATCGACGTCGAGGCGCTTGACGACGTGGTCGACAGCCTCGCCGAGGCGCTTGTAGAGGTCGGTGATGGCGTCCTGGAGGCGTTCCTGGACGAGGGTTTCGATATCGCGCTTGACGCGGTCCGCATCGCCGGCGGTGAGGTCGGCCAGAAAGTGTTCGGGATTGGGGACCGGGACGATCCGGTACTTGATCGCGAAGCGGTGGCGCAGCGAGTCCTTGGCCGGGTAGTCCTCGATGCGGAAGAGGCCACCAAGGCCGATGCGGGCCTGGGCGATATTGGCGTCGTAGTCGTGGATGAACGCGTTGCGCTCGGTGACCAGCTGCTCGGCGAGCTCGTCGACGGCCGCGGTGTAGTGGTCGTAGTTGGCGGTGGTGAGGAGGCGCGAGCCGGCGTCGTCCCAGGGCAGCGTGTTCTCATAGTGCAGGGCCCGGGCCTTGCTCATGGTTTTGGTCATCGCGGCGAAGGCCTCCTTGCGCAGGAGGCGCTTGTTGTAGCGGCCGGCGCTGGGGTCGGCGTCGTTGCGCACGGCAACGTCGTCGCTGGCCTCGCGGTCGTAGCGGCGTCCTGACCAGTTGTTGATGCGCAGGCTGACGAGCATGGCGTCGCGGGTGAGGTCCATGGGGTGTCTCCGAAGGGTCTGGAAGGGGTGCCGGGTTGCAGGCCCGGGTGCGCCAGGGGTGGGCGCAGACGTGCGAAACGGGCCGCTGCATGTGCAGGGCCCGCTGTCGGAGTGGATGGCGCCGCCCCGGGGGGGGGGCGGGTTATGGGAGGGGAATCAGGTGGCCGGAGCAGGTCCGGACGACGTGTTCCGGATCAGGGCGTCGAGGGCCTTCATGCTCTCCCCGTGCCGTTCGTCCAAGGCCTTCATCGCCTGTACGTGGCGACGCTCGCTTTCCGTGCGTTCGGCGGCGAGAGCTTCCATGGCTTCCTTGTGCCTGTCGGCCTCGGCGTCGATGGCTTCCCGGTGTTGCTCGGCCCACGCCTTGTTGCCTTCGCCCATCTTCCATATGCCATAGAAGACGACGCCGACCTGCAGGAGGCCGATGAAGAGGCCGACGATGACGAGGGCAATGGTGACGTCGACGAGCGCCGAGGTGACATCGACCAGCGATGACGTGGCGTTGACGAGCGCCGTCGTGGCTTCGGCCATCGAGACGGTGGCGATCGCGGTTGCCGCCTCGGGATCGGTTGCGGCGAGGGTCTGGAGTTCGGCCGGGGTCATGTCGGGCATTGGTTTAGCTCTCCCGGAACGGGGTTTCAAGGAGGAGGGGCGCTCGCCGGTCGGTCAGGGGTCAATCTGCCAGCCGGCGGAGAACGCCATTTGAATCGCGGCTTCCCGTGGCGGGCAGTCTTCCGCCTCTCCGCCGTACCCGTCGACCATTCCGGCCTCGTGCATCATCGCGTAGATGCAGTCGGTGGGGACTTCCTCGACGGCCCAGGGCCACAGATCGAAGCAGGACGCATCGTCTCCGACGGCGGCCCGATGGGCTTCTTCGGAGCGGTAAAGGAGTGCCCCGCCCCCAGCGCCTCTCCATTCGACCAGGTAGGAATGGTTGTTGAAATTGCTGCTCTCGTTCCAGGCGAGCAGGATGTGGAATTCCCGGTGCGGGTCGATGCCATGCGCCGTCAACACGCTGCGGATGGTGTTGTTCATGTGCTGCATCGGCAGGTCCTTTCGATTGTGCTTCCGGTGGAGCGGGTCCGGGCGCAGGCAGGCAGGCGCGGATGAAGGGGTGGCCGCGTGCCGTCCGCTGCGGGCCGGGGGACGGAGCGTGGCAGAGCGGGTTCAGGGAGCGGCCCGCACGTTTGCGGCTACCGGGTGCGGTGCGCGGCCCAGTGGATGAAGCCCTTGCTGTTCTGGAGCTTCGGGTCGCGTTTGAGGCACATGGTGACCAGGAACTCGCCGATCTCGCGGCGGATCCGTATCGCGTAGGTGACGATCGGGTCGAAGTTGGTGTCGTCGACCATGTTGAAGAGGGCGCCGCAGAGGGAGACGAGGACGTCCGCTTCGGTGGGGACATCGGCGTTCTCGGGATCGGCGATGACGGCGGCGGGGTGCGGGATCTCGCGCCAGATTTTCAGGAAGGCGGAGAAGACGACGGCGGGGCCTTTCCCGACGGCGCCGCGGAAGAGGGCGCGCTCGATATTGGGCGCAAGGTCGGCGCGCTCGTTGATGATGTTGGAGACCTTGTGCCAGGTCCGGGGACAGGCGAAGGCCTTTTCCCTGGACGTGGGATCGAAATCGTTGAGCAGGTCGGGGCGGCAGGAGATGAAGAAGATGACCTCGGGGGCAATGCCGGCGTCGACGGCCCATGCGCACCAGTCCTGGTGATCGGACTTGAGCTCGAGGTGGACGAAACGGGAGGCGAGCGGCGCCACCATGCGGTGGACGACGCCGCGGTCGTTCTCGCGGTTGCCGCAGGCGATGAGGGAGGCGCCGGGAGGCAGCTCGTATTCGCCGATGCGGCGGTTGAGGACGAGCTGGTAGAGGGCGGCCTGGACCATCGGCACGGCGGAGGGCAGCTCCTCGAGATTGATGAGGAAGCGGCCGGGGTCGTTGGACGGCGGCAGGAACTCGGGCGAGGCCCAGCGCGTGCGGTCGTCCTTGTCGCGCCAGGGGATGCCGCGCAGGTCGACGGGATCGAGGAGAAGGGCGCGGACGTCGATATACTGGCGGCCTGTGGCGGTGGCGACGGCGTCGGCGATGTCGGACTTGCCGATTCCGGGCTGGCCCCAGACCATGCAGGGTTCCCTGGCTTCGACCAGGAGGGAGAGCGTATCGGCGAGCTCGCTCGGCTTCAGCGAGTAGTCGGCGGAGACGTTGACGGGTTCGAGCATGAAGGGCCTCGCGGTGGGAGCATGAGAGGGAAGGCGTGCGGCCCCCGATGACCGGGGACCGCTCGAAAACGCCTTTTCTGGACTTGTTGCGGGGTGCAGGTTGGCCCGGCGGGTCAGCGCGACCAGGGCGAGCCGAGGTGCCAGCGAAGGGACGGGATCCCGTAGCCGGTCAGGTCGTCGTTGAAGTCGTTGCCGCGGGGGATCAGCAGGCGGCAGACGATGCCGGCTTTCTCGCAGCGCTCGGCCAGGCGGGCCGCGGCCTGGATGCCGTCCTCGTCGTTGTCGCGCGCGATGGCGACGCGCCTGGCGGCCGAGGCCGAGAACGATCCGACGCCGGCTGCCGAGAGGGCGGCTGCGCCGGCTGCGCCCGGGTAGGCCGTGATGATCGAGAGGACGGTTTCGAGGCCCTCCCCGACCACGAGCGTGGAGCGCGGGCTGCGCGGCGGGAAACGCACGGCGGAGCCGAAGAGGCGTCCCAGCGCCTTTCGCGGGTGTTGGACCGGCGCCTTGGCCGGTTCTTTCGGATCGAGCCAGGTGCGCAGCAGGCCGGTGAGCTGGCCCCGTGCATCGGTGGCGGCGGCCACAAGGGCGGGGAAGGCGCCGGTGAAGTTCGCGTCGCGGTAGCGGAGCTTCGGATGGAAGCGAAGCGAAGGGAAGCGGCAGCGCCGGATGCCGCGCGCCTGGAGGTATGCCTCCGCGTGGGTGCCGCCGATCGGCCGGCAGGCTTTCCAGAGGCGCTCGATGGCGGCGGAGGGGTCCTTGTCGGCAGGTTCCGGAACGGACCGGCGGCTGGGCGCGGGCATGGCGAGGAACGAGCGCGCCTCGGCCAGGGTCTCCCGAAGCGTTTCGGACCGGGTCCGGTGCTTGATGAGATCGAGGAGGTCGCCGTGGTCGCCCGTGGCGCCGTCGTTCCATTTGCCGGACCGGGGGCCGTGGAGGCGGACGAACAGCGACTTGCCGCGGGCGCCGTGGACATCGCCTGCGATCCAGTAGCGACCCTGGCGCTCGCCGGCGGGAAGGTAATGCCGGCAGACAGCCTCGGCCTGGGTGGCCAGCGCAGCGGCGATCTCGGATGCGGGGGAGGTTTGGGCGTGCATGACGGATCTCCCTGGGGAGCGGACGCGAAAAACGGGCCGCTGCTGCTGCAGGGCCCGTGTTCGGAGGGTGATGCGGTGTCTGGAGGCGCCGCGACGCCGGCGGTTTACCTTGCCGGGATCGGCCGGTTTCGACGTCCGGAGTTCCGGATGAGGGCGTTGAGAGCCTTCATCGCCTCCTGGTGCCTGTTTCTCTCGGCGTCCATGGCTTCGGTGTGCCGTCTGGTTTCGACCTTCATGGTCTTCTTGTGCCGTTTGGCTTCGGCCTTCATGGTCTTCCTGTGGCGCTTGTCACGCTTCTCGCTGGCCTCGGTCATCTTGTCGATGCCCCGGGAGACGACACGAATCTGAAAGACGCCGATCACGCAGCCAACGGCGACGAGAGCCGTGGTGACGACGACGAGCGCGAAGGTGACACTGACCAGATCGCCGGTTGCGATGGCGACAGCCGCCTGGGGATCGCTCAGGGCGAGGTCCGTGATGTCGGTGAAGAGCATGCCGAACATGTGTTTAGCCCTCCTGTGGACGGGTTTCAACGATGCGCGGCCGGGTGGCCCGATCCGTGCATGATCACCCGATCGACACTTTCCTTTCTCTTTTCGGGCCATCGGGGGCGGACGCGACGACGACGTTTTTCAGAACCAGCCGCCGGTGTAGCCGGAGCTCGTTCCGGGGTAGCGCAGGGCGGCCTTGACCCGGGCGGCGTCATATCCGTCCTCGTAAGCCTGGGCGGTGGCGGGGTGGCAAAGGCGTGCGATCAGGTTCCCGCGCCAGTTGCCGTTCCTGAAGGCGGAGCGGCCCATTCGGCGGGCGCGGTCGAGGTGTTTCCTTGGGGGAGGAGTACTTGTGTCGGCGGGGTCGCGAGGCATGGGCGTGTTTCCTTTGCGAGGAGTCGATTGGGCCGGTAGGCGCCATTCGGTGTGGGGCTGGCGCGGCTCAGACGATCCTGCCGTCCGTGCGCAGCCATCCCCGGGCGCGCGAGCGGGACTTGAGCCCTGTAGCAGCCTCGATCTTCCAGCGGCGTTCGCCTTGCGGTCCACTGTGGTCGGCGTAGATGATGGGAGCGGAGAGGGAGCCGGCGATCTCCTCCGCCTTGGGGCGATTGTCGAAGGAACGGACGGGCGCCGGCTTGACCTGGCGCCGTTTTGCACGCCGGCGGCGGCGGGGCTTGTTGGAAGGCATGCCTCTGGTTCCCTGTGCAGGAAGTCGCGGGGCCTGGAGCGGTGGTTCGTGGCGCCGGCGCGGGGCTCGTGGACGGGAAGTCAGGCTCCATCCGGTGCGGGCCCGGTCCAGGCGGGTTCACGCGCATTTCGCTTTCCTCCCCCTTTCGGCGTGCAAGGCAAGGGACGCCGGCGGGGAGGTTTCAGTCGCGGAGGGAGGGCACGATGCCGATGAGCTTGCGGTCCCACCGGGGCCCGGAGGGGGTATCGATCTTTCGGGTCACGATGTGCGGATAGACGGGGATGAGCTGCCGGGCGCGGAGCTCACGCTCGAGGGGCGGGATCAGCCAGGCATCCGCGAGCACGAGGACTTTTCGTATGCCCTTCTGGCGCGCGGCGATCGTCGCGATATCGGCCCAGGCGCGGGCGCAGGTGCGCACCTGCTGTTCGTTGGGCGTTTTCTTGAAGTGGATGGTCTCCGCCAGCCCGTTGCGGTCGACCTCGTCCAGCGCGACCAGGCCGAACCGGGAGGCGTCGGAAGACAGCGCGCCGCGCGCCAGGGCAAGTACCGGCTCCGGAGTGGCGGGCTCGTCGGAAGCCGGCGCCGGGGGCGGCGGGATCTCCCCGGGCAGCTGCAGGGCGGGGGCGGCCAGCTGGGCCTGGATGTGTTCGCGCAGGCCGCTGGCGCCGAGCGCCATCAGGTCGTCGTTGAAGTCGTTGCGCTGGGGAAGGATGAGGCGGACCGCCCTGCCCTCCTCCCGGAGGCGCTCTTCGAGCTTCATGGCGGCCGGGTAGCCGGACTTGTCGCGGTCGACGGCGATCAGGACGCGGCCGAGGGAGGCGGGTATGGCGATGGCGGCCATCACGGAGGAGGAGAGGGTCGCGATGCCGGCGCAGCCAGGGATGGCGGTGGTGACCGACAGCACGGTCTCGATGCCTTCCCCGACGACGATATCGTTCCGATCGGCGCGTTCGGGGTGGAACAGGACGCCGTGGCCCTTTGCGTATCCGAGCAGCTTGCGCGGTTCGGGCAGCTTTGCCTTGCCGGTTCCGCTTGCGTCGAGCCAGGTGCGGTGGACGGCGTTGATCGAGCCGTCCGGGGCCTTGATGGCGGCGACC
>JAJEAZ010000416.1 GCA_022824105.1 Alphaproteobacteria bacterium | reverse complement strand
GCTGAAAATCTGGCGCCCGTCCAATGGCCGCGTGGTGCTGGAAGCCGCGAACGAGGCCCATCCGGCGCAGGACTACGACCCGGATCAGGTGCAGATCCAGGGCCGGTTGGTGGGGCTGGTGCGCGCCTATTGAGGCCCGGCTAGGGCGACCCAGGGGCGCCGGCCGCGCCGGTCCCAGTCGGTCTCGACGGAGGGACCCTCGGAGGTGAAGCGGATCGCATGGGCGCCCAGCCGGCGCAGACGTTGCCTGTCCACGATGAGCGCATCTTCCGCGCAATAGCGCCGCCGGGCCCGGCGCGAGATCGTCACTGCGGACAGGATGATAGCAGCGCGGCGGCAGTCTTCTTCCAGGGCTTCATGGCGAAGCGCAACCGCAATTCCCTCTGCCGCGCAGCCGAGCCCGTCGCAGGACAACGCCGGGCTGCCGGGTTTGGTGGAGCCGGCTTCCCGGGCGCCGGCCGCCTCCATCCAGACCCGGCCGAGGAAACCGGCCCGCGATTTCGACAGGTATAGCCGGCCCTCGCTGTATCGGGCGAACAGGCGGGCGTCGCCGTCGGCCATGAGGTCGGGCGGTCGCGCGCCGGCCTGGATCGCGAGCGCGGCGGCGAGGCCGGCAAGGCCGAGGAGGCGCCATCGGGTCCGCCAGAGGCAAAGCCAGAGCCCGCCGGCCGCAGCCGCAACCGCGCCCGCCGTCGGCATGGGCGGGAACCGCCGCACGGCGCCCGGCCATGCGGCGACCGTTTCCGCTGTCAGCAGCACGGCGTCGATCCCGGCCTCCATCGCGGCGAGCGGCCAGGCTTCGAGACCGAGCGGCATGGCGAGCACGGCCAGGATAGCTGCGGGCATGATCCAGAACGCCGCCAGCGGGACGGCTACGAGGTTGGCCGCGAGCCCGTAAGCGGCAATGCGGCCGAAATGATGCGCTGCGAAAGGCGCCGTCGCGAGCGTCGCGACGAAGGTGGTGAGCAGGGTCGCCGCCAGAAAAAACAGCGCGCGCCCCATGCGGGCGCGGGCTTCGGAGAGCGACGGGGCCAGCGTCTCGTAAGCGGCAACCAGCGCCGCAACGGCCGCGAAGGAGAGCTGGAAGCTTGCGGTGGTGAGCGCATAGGGCTCCAGGACCAGCACGGCCAGCGCCGCCAGCGCCACCAGCCGCATGCCGATTTCCAGACGATCCACCAGAACCGCCAGCAGGGCGAGCGCAACCATGACGAAGGCGCGCTGCGTCGGAACGGTCGCGCCCGCGAGAAGCATGTAGAAGAAGGCGGCGGCGATCGCCGCCGCGGCCGCCCATTTCTTGATCGGGTAGCGGAGCGCCACGCCCGGCCACAGGGCCAGGGCGGCCCTGACCGCCGCGAAGACCAGCCCTGCCACAAGGCCCAGATGCAGGCCGGAAATCGCGAGCAGATGCGCGAGGCCCGCGTCCCGGATCGCTTCGTGCGCCGTCCTGGGCAGGTCGCCGCGCAGGCCCGTGGTGAGCGCGATGGCGATGCCCGCAAGCGCGGGGTCATGGATGGCTTCGCCGATGCGCGCGGCGATGCCGTGCCGCAGGCGCTCGACACCGGGGGTCTCCGCAGGCTCCAGCAGGCGCGCCTTGCCGAGGGCGAACCCTGTCGCGCCGATGGCCTGGAAGAAAGCGCGGCGCGCCGGGTCGTAGCCTCCGGGCAGGGCGGGCTGGGGCACCGGCTCCAGCCGCGCCAGCACTTGAATGCGTGCGCCCGGTCCGGCGCCCGGCGGCAACGATGCAAGGCGCAGGCGCAGCCGGTCGGGGGTCCGTTCCGGGGGGAGCCGCGAAACGGTTGCATCTTCCAGCACGACCCGGAACGGTCCCGCGATCCGGTCCTGTCGGAGAATTGTCCCGCTTACCCCGGTCGGGCCGATGGAGCGCTCCAGCGCGGGCGCGCGGGCGAGCTCGGTGTGGACGCCGGCCCAGAAAAGCCCGGCGAACGCCAGCGCGACCGCAATGCCCGCGGGGAAGAATGCCGACCGGCGCAGACAGGCGGCAAGCACAACCGACAGACCCGCGGCTGCAGCCGTCGCGTAGATCGGCGGTTCGAAAGCGAGCGAGAAATAGACGCCGATGCCGAGAGCGAAGAAGACCGGCAGCCACAGCGCCCAGCGGTCCCGTTCCTGCAACGGCAGGGCGGCAATGGCCTTGACGCCTTCGCGCAGCCTTTCGATAAACGCGCGCCCGTTTTCGGAAGTTCCGCCGCCCATGACCGTCGTTACCCGGTTCGCCCCCTCGCCCACCGGCCTCCTGCATATCGGGGGCGCGCGCACGGCGCTATTCAATTGGCTCTTCGCGCGCCGCCACGGCGGGCGGTTCCTGCTGCGTATCGAGGATACGGACCGCCGGCGCTCGACGGAGGAGGCGGTGGCGGCGATCCTGGACGGGCTCGCCTGGCTGGGCCTCGATCCCGACGAGCCGCCGGCCTACCAGTTCCAGCGCCGCGAGCGCCACGCGGAGGTTGCACGGGCGATGCTGGCGGCCGGGACGGCCTATCGCTGCTATGCAACGCCGGAGGAACTCCAGGCGATGCGGGAGGAAGCGGCCGCCCGCGGCGAGCGCTTCCGCTATGACGGCCGCTGGCGCGACCGGGACCCGGCGGAGGCGCCGGAAGGCGCGTCCTTCGCAATCCGCCTCAAGGCGCCGCAGGACGGCGAGACGTTCATCCGCGACCTGGTGCAGGGCGAGGTGCGCGTGGCCAATGCCGAACTCGACGACATGGTGCTGTTGCGCGCCGACGGCACGCCCACCTACATGCTCTCCGTGGTGGTGGACGACCATGACATGGGCGTGACCCATGTGATCCGGGGCGACGACCATCTGAACAACGCCTTCCGCCAGGCGCAGGTGTTCGAGGCGATGGGCTGGCCGCTGCCGGCCTTCGCCCATATACCGCTCATCCACGGGCCCGACGGCGCCAAGCTGTCCAAGCGCCACGGCGCGCTCGGCGTCGATGCCTACCGTGAGATGGGACTGTTGCCGGAAGCGGTGCGCAACTACCTGTTGAGGCTCGGCTGGAGCCATGGCGACGCGGAGATCGTCTCGACCGAAGAGGCTGTCGCCTGGTTCGGGCTGGAGGCGGTCGGCCGGTCGCCGGCGCGTTTCGACCGGGAGAAGCTGGAAAGCGTGAACGCCCACTATCTGCGCGCCGCGGACGAGGACAGGCTGCTCGGGCTGCTGGAACCGTTCCTTGCCGCGGAGCCGGATGAGGCGGGGCGGGCGCGCCTACGGGCGGGCCTCGGCGGGCTGCTGCCGCGTGCGAAGACGCTGATCGAACTGGCGGAGGCCGGGGCCTTCTACACGGCGGCGCGGCCGCTGGAGCCGGATGCAAAGGCCGCGCGCCTGCTGGCGGATGAGGCGGCCCGCGCGCTGCTTGCGCGCTATGCGGCGGCGCTGGAAGGCGCGGAGTGGTCGGAGGCGGCGCTGGAGGCCGCGACGCGGGCCTTCGCGGAAGCGGAAGGGCTCGGTCTCGGGCGGGTCGCCCAGCCGGCGCGCGCCGCGCTGACCGGGCGCGCCGCCTCGCCGGGCCTCTTCGAGGTGCTGGCGGCGCTGGGGCGCGAGGAGGCGCTGGGGCGCCTGCGAGACGCGGCTGCCTGATTGCCAACCGGCCCGCGCCGCCATATTGTGCCCCCGGATCGAGCGAGGATGACAGCCGAGATGACCAGCCGCAGCGTTTCCATCGTGGATCGGGCGAACAACAAGACCGTTGAACTGCCGATCATGAGCGGAACTTTGGGAACGGACGTCATCGACATCCGCGCCCTCTACAAGGAACTCGGCTATTTCACCTTCGACCCGGGCTACACCGCGACGGGAAGCTGCCAGTCCAAGGTCACCTATATCGACGGCGACGAGGGCGTGCTGCTCTACCGCGGCTACCCCATCGAGCAGCTGGCCGAGCACTCCGACTATATGGAGACCTGCTATCTCATCCTGTTCGGCGAGCTGCCGAACGCGGAACAGAAGGCGAAATTCGTCTACGACATCACGCATCACACGATGCTGCACGATCAGATCACCAACATCTATCGGGGTTTCCGGCGCGACGCGCACCCGATGGCGGTGATGTGCGGCGTGGTCGGCGCGCTGTCGGCCTTCTATCACGACAGCATCGACATCGAGGACCCCTGGCACCGGACCGTCGCGTCCTACCGGATGATCGCCAAGATGCCGACGATTGCCGGCTGGGCCTACAAATATTCCATGGGCCAGCCCTTCATGTATCCGCGCAACGACCTCGACTACGCCTCCAATTTCCTCCGGCTCTGCTTCGCCGTGCCGACGGAGGATTTCGAGGTCAATCCGGTGCTCGCCAAGGCGATGGACCTGATCTTCATCCTCCATGCCGACCACGAGCAGAACGCCTCGGCCTCGACTGTGCGGCTGGCGGGTTCCACCGGCGCCAACCCCTTCGCCTGCATCGCCGCCGGCTGCGCCGCGCTCTGGGGGCCGAGCCACGGCGGGGCGAACGAGGAAGTGCTGAAGATGCTGGCCGAGATCGGTTCGGCCGATAAGGTGGGCGACTGGGTGCTGAAGGCCAAGGACCCGGACGACCCCTTCCGGCTCTTCGGCTTCGGCCACCGGGTCTACAAGAACCACGACCCCCGCGCGCGGGTGATCCAGAAGGCCTGCCACGAGGTGCTGAACGAACTCGGCCTGCACGACCCGCTGCTGGAGGTCGCGATCGCTCTGGAGAAGGTGGCGCTGGAAGACGACTATTTCGTCAAGCGCCGGCTCTACCCGAATGTGGACTTCTATTCGGGCATCATCCTGAAGGCGATGGGCTTCCCGGTCTCGATGTTCACGGCGCTGTTCGCGGTGGGCCGGAC
>JAJEAZ010000292.1 GCA_022824105.1 Alphaproteobacteria bacterium | reverse complement strand
CGCCTCAGCTTCGGCGCCATGGTGGCCGTGCTCGCCGCCTACAAGGACATGTCCGCGCCCTGGAAGGAGCTGCTCGCCTACTACCAGCAGCAGGCCGACGCGCGCATCAAATACGACCAGGTCGTCCAGCAGTTCGACCCGCCCGGCATGATCGAGGAGTCGCTGCAGGTGGAGGAGGCGGAGGCGCTGCCGCAGATCGGGCCGGACAGCCGGCTCGCCTTCGAGAACGCCGCCTATGCCGAGGACGAGATTTCCCAGCCCGTGCGCAGCGCCACCCTGTCCGTCGGCCTGGGCGAGCATGTCGCCATCGTCGGCCCGAGCGGCGGCGGCAAGGAGGAGCTCGGCCTGCTCGCGGCCCGGCTGGCCACCGTCACCGGCGGGCGCGCGCATCTCGACGGCGCCGCGCTCGCCGACCTGCCGCAGGCCGTGTTCGGGCGCCAGGCGGCCTATGTCGGGCCGAACGCCAGCCTCTTCAATGCGAGCGTCAGCGAGAACCTGCTGTTCGGGCTGCGCCACCGCCCGCTGCGCCCCGCCGACGCCGGCCCGGAAGAGGCGGCCCGCCGCGAG
This sequence comes from Alphaproteobacteria bacterium, assembly GCA_022824105.1. Classification (GTDB taxonomy): domain Bacteria; phylum Pseudomonadota; class Alphaproteobacteria; order Bin95; family Bin95; genus Bin95. The sequence goes on along the minus strand of JAJEAZ010000292.1, from coordinate 7,563 downwards.
GCAAGGGCGGCCGAGGCCCGGCGCTCCGGCAACAGCGACGCCGATTTCGGCGCCGACTGGGTGGACTATGACGCCGCCGGCGCCGGGCCCGGACAGGAGATGGTGCGGCGCATGGTGGAGGTGCTGGCCGCCGTCGGCCTCGACGAGGACCTCTACACGCTCGGCCTGCGCGGCGTGCTCGACCCCGAGGCCCATGCCGGCCTTGCCGAGCGGGTGCTGGAGGCGCGGGCCGCGCTTCGCTCCCGGCTCGACGCGCCGGGCGCCGCCGCCCCCATCGAGCCCTTCGACGCGGACGCCTACAACGTCAACGCCACGGTCGCTGAGAACCTGCTGTTCGGCGCGCCCATCGGCCCGGCCTTCGCGGTCGCCAACCTGGCGGGCCACCCCTTCGTGCGCAGCGTGCTGGCGGAAGCCGGGCTGCTCGACCGGCTGGAGGGCATCGGCCTCCAGGTGGCGAAGATCATGGTGGAGCTGTTCGCCGACATCGACCCCGGCCACGAGCTGTTCCAGCAATACAGCTTCATCGACGCCGACGACCTGCCCGACTTCCGCGCCATCGCCGCGCGCGCCGACCGGCTGGGGCTGGCGGGGCTGGAGGCGGAGGAGCGCGAGCGGCTGCTGGGCCTGCCCTTCCTGCTGATCCCGGAGCGCCACCGCCTCGGCCTGATCGACGACGAGGTCCGCGCGGACCTGCTGACCGCCCGCCGCCTCTTCCGCGAGCGCCTGCCGGAGGCGGACCGCGCCTCGGTCGAGTTCTTCGACGCCGGGCGCTACACGGCGCGCGCGAGCCTCCAGGACAACATCCTGTTCGGGCGCGTCCGCCACGGCCAGGCCCACGGCGCGGCCCGGGTGAGCGCGCTGCTGGCCGACGTCATCGACGAGGTGGGCATCCGCGAGGCGGTGATGGAGGCGGGGCTCGCCTTCGAGGTCGGCATCGCCGGCAGCCGGCTCACCCAGACGCAGCGCCAGAAGCTCGCCTTCGCCCGCGCCCTGCTCAAGCGCCCGGCGCTGCTGGTGGTCAACATGGCGACCGCGGGCGTCGAGCGGGTGGCGCGCGAGATGCTCTTCCTGGCGGTGCGCACGGCGATGGAGGGGCGCGGCGTCATCTGGGTGCTGGAAGCCCCGGAGCTGGCGGAAGGCTTCTCCCGCACCGTCATGGTCGAGGAGGGGCGCACCGTCGAGGACGGCGGCTACGAGGCGCTGAAGGAGGCCGGCGGCCCGTTCGCCCGGCTCCTGCGGCAATAGCGAGGAGGACCGGATCATGGCGTTGAACGAGGAAGTCGAGGCCCTCAGGGCGATCCCGCTGTTCCAGCGCATCGAGGCGTCCAGGCTCCGCCTGCTGGCCTTCACCAGCGAGCGCGTGCGCTTCGAGCCGGACGACCTCGTGGTGCGGGAGGGCGATATCGGGGACGCCGCCTACATCGTGCTGGAGGGCCGGGCCGAGGTGCTGGTCGAGACGCCGCAGGGCCCGCTCAGGGTGGCGGAGCTCGGCCGCAACGACATCATCGGCGAGATCGCGATCCTGATCGACGTGCCGCGCACGGCGACGGTGCGCGCGACGGAGGCGGTGACGGCGCTGCGCATCTCCAAGGAGCTGTTCTTCCGCCTGGTGGAGGAGTTCCCGCAAATGGCGGTCGAGATCATGCGCGAGCTTGCCCAGCGCCTCGACAAGACGACCGCCGACCTCCGCGAGGCCCGCGCGCAACTCGCCGCCGGGTGAGCGGGGGCATCGTGGACCGGACCCCGCATCGATTGCCGGACGCCCCGTCACGCCATGCGCTCTTCCCGCCGCGCCCCGCTCTTCGTCACCCCGGCCCCCGCCTTCGCGGGGGCAGGCGGGGCGCGGCGGCCGAAGGGGCGCGGGGCGCCCCGGCATGACCCGGCTCGACAGCGCCATCCGCCGCCTGACGGCCCAGCGCGCCTGCCTCGACCGGGCGGCGGCGCTGGTCGAGGGTGTGCCCGGCCCGGTGCTGGAGCTCGGGCTCGGCAACGGGCGCACCTACGACCATCTCCGCGCCCGCTTGGCCGACAGGGACATCTTCGTGTTCGAGCGCCAGCCCGCCGCCCACCCGGACTGCACGCCGCCCGCAGACCGCCTCGTCATCGGCGACTTCCTCGACACCCTGCCCCATGTGCAGCTGCCCGCCCCCGCCGCCCTCGTCCACGCCGACATCGGCACCGGCGACAAGCAGGCCTCGCTGGCGCTGGCCAGGGCGCTCGCCCCCCTCCTCCCCCGCCTGACAACCCCCGGCGCCATCCTCGCCAGCGACCAGCCCATGCCGCTGCCCGGCTGGACGGAGGAACCGCTGCCGGAGGGTGTGGCGGCGGGGCGGTACCGGCTGTATCGGCGGGCGGTAGGGAGTTGATTGGCGGCGGCGCTGAAATTCGAGGTATGCGCGACCAGCGTGCTCCGGTGGGTCCGGCGCTTCGAGGAGCGCGGCGATGTCCGGGCGGACCCGCCCCGGGGCCGGTGGTCGCGGATCGAGGAAGAGCGCGTCCGCGTGTTCCGCATCCTGAAGCAGCGCCCGGCCATCACCGTCCCGGCCTTGCAGCGCGCGCTCGCCGCCAAGGGGCCTCACCGTCGGCGACGCCGCGGTGAAACGCTTCCTGAAACGCCACGGCCTGCAACGCAGGCAGCGCCTCGCGGGGCGGCAGGGCTGGCACTCGACTCCGCTTGATAGTCCGGGACGGCGGGCATGGACCGGCGTCAACACGCCTTGCGGTTTCGACCGCACGATGCGGGGCCTCTTCGGAGGCCCCTGCTTTTCCGGCAGGCTCCGATGCGCGTGTTGGTGTCCCGGAACGGCCCGCGGGCGCCGGCCGCCTCGCCCAGGGACGGCGATGCCGCAAGCATCCCGCCCCTGGAGGCGACCGCATTCAGCGGGCGGCCAGAGCCGGTTCGATGCCGGCGACGACGATGACTGCGACGAGCAGGGCGAGCCACGCAACGGACATCAGGCTTTGCTTTGATTTCAAGATCATCGTCTTCTCCTCTTCAACCGGGTTTCCTCTGGATGGGGGCAATCTAGCGATGCTCCCGAGGCAAGTTCCAATACCGTTTTCCGCCACACGCCATAAGATTTTATTATGGAAAAGGACGTCCGGCGGTCCAGGGAGGCGGCGACTTCCTCGACACCCTGCCCCATGTGCAGCTTCCCGCCCCCGCCGCCCTCGTCCACGCCGACATCGGCACCGGCGACAAGCAGGCCTCGCTGGCGCTGGCAAGGGCGCTCGCCCCCCTCCTCCCCCGCGTGACAACCCCCGGCGCCATCCTCGCCAGCGACCAGCCCATGCCGCTCCCCGGCTGGACCGAGGAACCGCTGCCGGAGGGCGTCGCGGCGGGGCGATACCGGTTGTATCGACGGCCGATGGAAGGTTGACCCGACACCACCGACAGTTCGCGGCGATGTCCGGACAGACCTACTCCGACGAGGCCGGCGGTCGCAGATCGAGGAGGAACGCGAGCAGGTGTTCTGGCTTCTGAAGGAGCGGCCGAAACTCACCATCGCAGCCAATACTCTTGATAAGGCAAACATCGCTATGATATGGGCGGCAGTACCATACCGACTTGTCATCAACGATCCGAAGCTGCGAGCGAAGACTTCCGCAAACTGTTGCTATCCGATTCCATCGTCTCCAGCCCGGACCGGTTAGACAGCCACAATAACTGGCTCCCCAACACGCCGGTAATGGTCGCCATAGACGTCAATAATAAACAGGATTGTGCCAATGCTGCGAAAGATCATCTCGGTCAAAAACATCGGGCGGTTCAGAAATTCGGCAGCCCCGGGCAACCCTGACCTTTCCCGCCATACGCTGATAGTCGGGGCCAATGGTCTTGGAAAAACCACGCTTTGTGCGGTCCTCCGCTCGCTCAAGACTGGTGATCCGGACCATATTCTCGGTCGCCGGACACTCGGCGTTGAGGATCCGGCTATCGTTGAAGTGTTGTTCCCTGATGGTCAGATGCGTTTTGATGGCACATCTTGGTCCAATACATACCCACCCCTAGCTATCTTTGACGACACGTTTGTCGCCGAGAACGTCCATTCCGGCCAAATGGTCGAGATCGACCACAGGCGAAATCTCTACCGCGTGATCATCGGAGAGGACGGGGTATCTTTGGCCGAAGAAGAGGCCACACTTGCTAAGCACAGTCGTGAGAAGACCAGCAAGATCACTGCCACCGCCAATGCCATCCAACCCCACATCCCAGTCGGCATGAAGCTCGACACCTTTATTGCCCTCCTACCCAGTCCTGACATTGATATGCAAATCGTCGAGCAGCAACGCTCCGTTGAAGCGGCCCGTCAGGCTAAACAGATCAACGATCGCCCTCCCCTGTCCGAGATTACCTTTCCTACACTGCCGGCCGGACTCATGTCGCTGCTCGCCCGTACCATCGACGACATCGCGCGGGACGCTGAAACCCGACTTGCCGAGCACCTCGCGAAGCATGACATGGAAACCGATGGCGGCAACTGGATCGCCAAAGGATTAGAGCACGCCGGCGGTGAGACTTGTCCCTTTTGTGGCCAAAACATCCAAGGTCTTCCTCTCATCACGGCATATCGCGCCGTGTTCAGTGATCGCTATAAGGCCTTGCGGGATGAAATCACAGCCAAGCGCAATTACATCATCGAGCAGTTTGGCGACGGTGCATTGGGCCGAATAAACACCCAAGCAGAACAAATCAAGGGCACAATAAACTTTTGGCATCGGTATTGTACCTTCGATCCAGCCCTCTTGTTCGTTCCCGAAGATATACCAGATGCCATCCGCTTACTCGGACAAGCCGCGTTGGCCTTGCTTGAACGAAAAGACCGTATGCCTCTTGACCCAATCCAAGCCGATGCCGCCTTTAACGCGGCAGTCACGACTTACGATGCGGCTCAGGGCAAGGTGCAAGAACTTAGCGAAGCAACCCGGGCAGTGAACACTCTTATTGCTGCCAAGAAGGAGGAGACTGAGGCGGCAGACTTGCAAGCCACGGAGGACGAGCTTATCCGCCGTAGAGCTATCAAGGTTCGTCATACTGGTCCTGTCGCTGCTCTATGCGCCGATCACGTTCGTCTGACTGGCGAAAAGGATGCAATTAATCAGCGAAAGGATACGGTTCGGGCGCAACTTAGTGCGCATAGCAGAAGGGTCATGAAGCCATACGAACAACGGATTAATCACTACCTTAATGTCTTCAACGCCGGCTTTAGGATCACAGAAATTAGACACGGGTATCCCGGCGGTGCCGCTGCATCCACTTATCAACTCGTTATCAACAGAACCTCGCTCAACTTGGGCGATGAACGTACGCCGCCCGACCGGGCCAGCTTCAAGAATACACTCAGTTCTGGAGATCGAACGACTCTTGCTCTCGCCTTCTTTCTCGTTCATCTCGAACAAGACCAGAATCTTGATGACAAAATTGTCGTCTTCGACGATCCCTTTAGCAGCCATGATGCTTTTCGGCGCCGTCAGACAGTTCACGAAATCGCGAAAGTAGCGCGCAGCTGCGCTCAGGTGATTGTCTTTTCCCATGATGCTACTTTTCTCAAACAGGTCTGGGACAAGGCTCCAACAGGCGAGCGTGTTGCCTTGACTCTTGCCAACCATCGTCGTCAAGGAACAAAGATCACGCCCATAGATCTGAAGCGCGCTTGCCAAGGCCGAACTGCAACCGATATGGACGACTTGCTAACTTACGTAAACACGGGCTCGGGTAACCCTCTGGACCTCATCCGTAAGATGCGCCTTGTCCTTGAAACCCACTGCTGGACCACATACCCAGCCTCCTTTCAGCCCAGTCAGGACTGGCTGGGCGACATCGTCCGGAAGATTCGCGAGGGAGGTAACCAGCACCCGGCGGCAGACCTGTACGATGAATTGGACCAAATCAACGACTATACCAGCGAGCACCATCATGGTGAGAACATGGCCGACGCCATGACTGATCAGATCGATTCGCAAGAGCTAACTGGCTACATCAAGCGCACTCTCCGGATTGTCAACGCCCTTCAAGCCTAAACGTGTAGCGTCTAGGAGCTAGTAGGCGGCTACCGCTTCAACGCCAGTCAAATCAGCCCGTCATCAAGCCGCTGACCGATCTCGGTGGCGATGATCGTGAAGCGGTCTCGTGCCAGTGCCGCCTCCAGCTCCCGCGCCAGCACCGCGCGGTCGCAGGCGGCGGCGCCCTCTCCGCCGAGCGCCCTTGCAACGGCTGGGAAGTCGGTGGCTCCGAAGTCAACGGCGAGGTTCGGGAGTTGGGGGCACGCTGCTTCAGTTCGCTCGGGCCGAGCTGCGCGTCCGCGAAGACGGGGATGGAGATGGCGAGCCCGAGGTCGCGGAGCATGGCGAGCTCGCGGAGGAACATCTTCAGGCCGCCAACTCCCCCGGTCGCCACGACCGAACGGTCCGGACTCCGCCGGTCGGATCGGCGGCCGACCGAAACCAGCCCTCAAATCGCCTCGGTGCCCTCCGCGAGGATGGAGAGATAGCGGTCGTAGCAGAACAGCCTGTTGCGGGGCCGGCCGGTCAGTTCGCGCACGATGCCCTGCCCGGTAAGGGTCTGCATGGCGGATGCGGCGGCCGGGAAGGAGAGGCCGGAGCGGTTGCAGGCCTCCGCCAGCGACAGGACCGGCCGCGTCTTCAATGCGCCGAGCACGCGCAGGGCCGAGCCGGCGCGGCGGCCGGCACCCCTCTCGATGGCGGCGCGGTCCGCCGCGAAGGTCTCCGCCAGGCGGCGGGAGGTGGCGACGGCGCCTTCGGCCGTCACCTGCACGCCCTCCAGGAAGAAGGCAAGCCATTCCTCCCAGTCGCCGGTGAGGCGCACATGGTTCAGCAGCTCGTAGTAGCGGCTGCGATGCTGCTTCAGGTAGAGGCTGAGATAGAGGAGCGGCTGGCGCAGCGCGCCCGCATTGCAAAGCAGCAGGGCGACGAGCAGCCGCCCGACGCGCCCGTTGCCGTCGAGGAAGGGATGGATCGTCTCGAACTGGACATGCGCCAGCCCCGCCCGGACAAGCGAGGGCAGCCCGTCATCGGCGTGGCAGAAGCGTTCGAGCGCCGCCATGCAGTCCGGCACGGCGGTGTGGGGCGGCGGCACGAAATCGGCGTTGCCGGGCCGCGTGCCGCCGATCCAGTTCTGCGAGCGGCGGAATTCGCCGGGCGCCTTGCCGCTTCCCCGTCCGCGGGAGAGCAGCACGGCGTGAATCTCGCGGATCAGCCGGTTGCTGAGCGGAAAGCCTTCGCCCAGACGGCGCAGGCCGTGGTCGAGGGCCGCAACATAGTTGGAGACTTCGACAACATCCTGAGCGCCAGGCTAACTGGTGTGGGGGTAGCGGGTGAAAGTCCTGCGGAACGAAGGAGTAGCCGACCGCGTTCCACCGCGAGCCGTGCGTTACCGGTCGTGAGGCCGGTGACGAAGCGTCGGTAGCGGCGCATGCGGGCGGGGTTATTGAGCGCCGAAAACTTGTAATCCGAAGCGCCGAGACGGTGGGATGTGTCGAAGGCCACATCGCCCGCACCGCAGACTGGCGAGGCGCGGGTGAGCTTCGCGGCGTCGAAGAGCCC